>NZXC01000016.1 GCA_002701785.1 Fidelibacterota bacterium | reverse complement strand
GCGGTGGCGGTGGCGGTGGAAATGGATCTACAGGCGGTGCAGGCGGCTATTCAGAGGTAACGGTACCGGTTACACCCGGTGATGTATATAGGGTCGTCGTTGGACAACCAGGTGGATACAGAAATTTTAGAGAACTTGGCACAGCACCTCATTATTACTCAAAAGGTGATTCTATTTGGCCTGGTTCAGTAAGTTGGTTTTTTGGTCGTGGAGGCTGCTCTGATACCGACGATGTCGGTTGTGGCAGTTTCGGTGATGCGAATATTTGGCCGCAGGTCATGGCGAGTTGGGATTATACAGATCCAACTAGAAGTTACCCTAAAGATGGTGATGGCAATCAGCCTCCTGTTGGATATGTTTTATCCAGACCTGGGGATGCAAACTGGACTGAAACCGGCAGACATTCACCAGGACCAGAAGTAGGTAGTGGCGGACAGATGTCAGCCGTTTATAAAAAAACAGGATCAGACCCTCAATTAAATATAATTAATTATTTATTGATTAGCGGCGGCGGCGGTGGCGGTGGAAGAGAACCAGTTAACGCTGTTTATAGGCCGGGTGGTACACATGGCGGTGCTGGCGGCGGTTCAGCTGGACAAAATCTAGAAAACTGGTATAATGGTTCTTTTACAGAAACAGTATATGGTGGCAGTGGTGGGAATGGCGGCGCTTCAGCTGGTCCGAATGGCTCTATAAAAGAAACTGGTAAAAGTTTTACCCAAGGAGGCCATGGTGGGTTTGTTCTTGATGATGACAAACCATATGCAATGACGAATACAACAACAGCCGGTGGAATAACAACTTATTCTTATAATGGTGGCGGTAGATCATATGCCAGTGGTCCTGGTGGCGGCGGCGGTTACGGCGGCGGCGGCGGCGGCGGGTCATATTGGGAAACGCAAAGTGGCGGAGCAGGCGGAGGTGGCTATGTAATAGCTAGTGCTAGCACTCCAAAATTACTTACTGGCGTCTTTGATGTGCCACCTGAGACTAGTAATATCGATTACATAGGAACCTACGGTCGAGGTGGGGCGCCAGGCGGTCATGGAAACCCTGGCTATGTTGTCATTTATTTTGGTGACAAACCAGTGGGCAATAGTATATCGGTAAGTACTGTGGATAACGTACCTATAAATACAGATATTATTGCTACTGATACGGAATCAAGTATATCAAATTTAACTTATGAAGTATCTTCGCCACCGTCAAATGGTACAGTAACAGGCACAGCTCCAAACTATATTTATACACCCAGCGTTACACATACGGGTTCCGATCTTTTTAAAGTTACCGTTATTGATGAACATTTTAATCGTTCAGATCCAGTTTCTGTTACAGTAACAACAGTTGCACGAGCTGCCCTATCTGACATCACATATTCAACTCCTGGCCCCTATACTGGCGCAGCTCTTATTGGTCAACAAATAACGATCACCGCCACTTTTGATGAGGAAATATTGGCGGTTCCATCTACTCAAATTACTTTAAGTGGAGAGCAGTCCATCTTTCCTTCAAATATGACAAGATCAGATGGAAAGGTTTACACTTATAATCATACCATAGCTGCGGGTAATGGTGATGTCGCAATAGCCTTATCCGGCGGCCAGGATCGAGCAGGTGTTGATATAGCAACTGCACCATCAAGTGGTGCTACTTTTATCGTTGATAACCAACCACCAGGTATCATTTTTGATCCTGCCAATGGCAATACGATAACTGATATAAATAGTAACATCACAATAACTTTCAATGAACCTATTCGCAAGATCTCCGATGATTCCGCATTTGATGATTTAAATGTTGGCGCTTTAATCACCTTAAAAGAAAATACTCTTGCAGGTGCCGATATTCCTTTTGTTGCCACAATCAGTGCGGATAAACAAGTAATTACTATTAATCCTACAAATTCATTAAGCACCCAGGCAAATGTCTACGTAGGACTTGCTCCCGTAGAAGATCAATACGATCAGGCCACTGCTGCTTCCGTTGCAGTGTTTGGAACTGATGCTAACGGACCTCTGATATCAACAATGACTTTGCAAGCTGACAATAGTTATATTGACGTAACTTTTGATGAAGCTGCCTACGGCGCTATTGGAGCCTCAGGCACTCTTGATGCATCAGATTTTACGGTTCATTTTGTACAAAATGGCGGTAACGCAACTGGAGTGACTATTAGTGCAGTAACCGATGATAGCGGAAACCCTCCTGCTGCAGGTGCTACTGATGTCAGATTAAATCTTACCGTGGCGGGGAATCCTTCTGGAGTCGAAACAATCGCCCTTTCAGCTGCTAGTGCTACTTCCATTTACGATAATAAATCTAATCCATCTGACCCTTCAATACTATCCAGCGTATTGAACCTTAATGATAAAAAAGCACCAACTGCAGCTATCACTTATGATCCTGCTGGTCCCTACAGTAGTGGTACAGAGGTTACCATAACAGCCATATTTAATGAACCTATGGGCACAAGTCCCTTAGCAAAAATTGCACTTTCAGGTGCAAATACCTTAGCGGCTACTAATATGACTCAATGGGATGCGGTTCGATATTCTTACACTCATACAGTCTCTAGTGGAGATGGATCTGCTACAGTCGCTCTTTCAATAGGAGAAGATATTGGAGGCAATGTCTTGGATCCAACACCATCAAGTGGAGCCAATTTTACTGTCGATAATACGGCACCGTTAAAACAAACCTTTACTCCTTTAGACAATGCGGTGGATGTAGGAATAAAAGATAATCTATTAATAACCTTTGATGAGAATATGGCAGGTGGACCTGGAAATATATATATTAAAGATTCAAATAATGATTTGTTCGAAACAATTGTTGGGAATTCTGCTAATGTAACCTTTAGCACAATATACGCTGTAATCAATCCGACTAATGATTTTCTGAGTAATACATCTTATCATGTCCAGATGGATGCAACAGCCCTAACTGACATTGCTGGTAATGGTTATGCAGGCATCCCTATTGTTGATAATACAACCTGGAATTTTACCACGAGTGACCAAACACCACCCGAAGTCACTTTTGCACCAGTTAATGGAGCTACTGGAGTAGCTACCAACTTTAACATAACACTTTCCTTTAGTGAACCAATTAGACAAGCTGTTGATGATGCGCAGCTTACAAATAGTAATATTGATACTCATATCGAACTTCGGAAAGATAATAGTAATGGTCCAAAAGTTCCTTCGACATATTTGATAGATGGATCCAAAACAACTGTAACTATTGATCCCACCGCTGACCTCGACTATAGTCAGGTTTATTATGTGGCTGTACTGGCGGGAAAGGTTGAAGATTCTGCTAATAATGCGGTCGACTTTACTAGTTCTATATTTACAACTGTAGATTTGACGTCGCCAACAGTAACAATTACTCCAGCACATAATACTACCGGTGTATCTGTTAAAGCAAATATCACCTATGTTTTTGATGAACCGGTAAGAAATCAAGACGATAGCCCTTTGGACGACACAAATGTAGATGCATTAATTACTCTACGGGATCTTCAATTTAACGCTTTTGCTTTTGACGCAACGGTTAATGCAACGAAGACACAAATAACAGTTGTACCAGCAGCAGATTTTAATAGTCTCGAATTTGTTTACACAGCAATAGGTGAACAAGGTGCTGTTGAGGATACAGCAGGTAATCTTCTTGCTGTGACATCATCTCGGTTTAGAACTATTGACGCTACCTTACCCACCGTAGATATTTCACCAGCGGATGCCAGCACAAACGTTTTTGCCAATAGTAATATAATTTTGACGTTTTCAGAGCCTATGCGAAACATATCAGGTGCTGCTTTGGATGATAACAATGTTGACAATCTTTTTAGACTTCGTAAAAACAATCAAGGTGGAGACGATATTCCTTATGATGCAAGTGTCAATTCCCACAAAACAATTATCACTTTAGACCCAACATCAAATTTTGGCAGTCTAGACGTAATTTATGTTGGAGTTGAAGCTACCATAGAGGATACCTCACAAAATCCTATTGGTCCTACTACATCCACCTTTACCGTAGAAGATATCTCTGCACCTATTCCATCATTTGATCCTTCCAATGCAGAAACCAATGTTGCAGTGAATAAAAGTATCCGCATTACTTTTGATAAAAATATCAGGAAACTTGACGATAGTGCATTAAATGATGATAATGTGGATGCACTAATACGCCTCAGAAATAATAATATAAATGGAGCTGATATCGCATTTGATGCGACACTAGATATAAACTATCCTATCATTACAATAGACCCTGTTGAAAATTTTAATAGTGAACAAATAGTCTATGTATCAATTTCTCCCGTTGAAGATAATTCAAATAACGCCAGCCCTGATACGTCCATTACATTCACGGCAGCAGCTGTAACTACGATTACTTTCAGTCCTGCAGATAAGGCAGTTGCTGTACCATCAAACAGTAACATTACATTGACATTTAATAAACCAGTTAGAAAGCGTGATAATTCAGCTATTACTGATAACAATGTTGATGAATTGATCACACTTAAAGAAACGAATGAAAATGGCGCTGCCCTTTCTTTCGATGCATATATCAATCTCACCAAAACAATTATAACCATTGATCCCACTAATGATTTTACCAGTCAACAAAAAGTATATGTGGCTATTGGCAGTACTATTGAGGACAATAATAATATATTTGTAGATCCATCCAGTGCGATTTTTTCAGTCAAAGATATTTCACCTCCTACACTCACTTTCAGCCCAGCAGATCTTGCCACTAGTGTTGCTATTAACCGGAATATGTCTATAACCTTTAACGAAATGATACGTAAGGTTGATAATAACTCTTTGACTGATAACAATGTTGATTATGTTGTTATTTTAAGAAATAATGATATTAATGGTAACGATATACCATTTGACGGTACGATTAATTCAGAAAAAACAGTACTTACAATTAATCCTACTTCAAATTTTGATGCTCTGCAAAAAGTTTACTTTGGTGTTTCAGCTGGAATAGAAGACACTTCGGACAATATAGTTGCGCCTGATGGTGTTACTTTTGAAACAGCAGATGTTGCCGTTGCAACGTTTAGTCCTTACCAAGATCAAAATAATGTTCCTACTACTAGTAATGTCACAATCAGCTTTAATAAACCGGTACGAAATATTAATGATTCTGCACTTGATGATCTAAATATAGATAATCTTCTTGTATTAAAAGATAATGATTTGAATGGTAATGATATTCCTTTTGATGCCATAATCAACGCACAAAAGGATTTAATAACAATCGACCCAACATCTGATTTTACTAGTAATCAAGTGGTATATGCGGCAATTGGTTCAACAGTTGAGGATACTGCAAATAATGTAATCAACCCAGCTACAACAACATTTATAGCTGCAGATATAATTGCTCCTTCAATTACCTGGAGTCCGGATAGTGGGGATACTGATGTAACTATCAATTCAAACATCTCAATTACATTCAATGAACCAATCCGGAAACTAGATAACGGCACTATTGGCAATTCTGATATTTCATCCATAGTGTCCTTGAGGGAAAACAATGCAAACGGAAGTGCAATTAGTTTTTACGGAAGTATCAATCCCAACTTTCCGATCATAACTATTGATCCCAAGGAAAATTTCAAAAGCCTTCAGACAATATATGTTGGAATAAGTGATGTTGTTGAAGATACATCTAATAATAAAATTTCTACGCAAAATATTACCTTTAAAACAGCGGAAGTACTGACCATTTCCTGGTCTCCTCAAGATAGTAGTACAAATGTTCTGTCGAATAGCAATATTAACATTACATTTAATAATCCTATTCGAAAACTTGATGATGGTGTGATTGATGATAGTAACGTGGGCGATTTACTTATTCTACGTGCAAATGATGTCAATGGATCGGATATAGGCTTTAATGCATCAATCAATGTGGCTAAAACATTAATTAAGATCGATCCTATCAACGATTTTGTTAGTGAACAGAAAGTCTATGTTGCAGTTAAAAAGGAAGTGGAAGATCGCAATGATAATGCCTTAGATGAAGCTTTTACAAAAATAGAAATTACTTTTTCTGCTGCGGATGCTAGTCCTCCTCAAATCACATTTGATCCGGGCAATGACGAAACTGATATTTCAATTGATCGAGAAGTTATTATTTCATTCAATGAACCAATTAGAAAAATAAATAATGATTCTCTCTCCAGTACCGATTTAAATCAAATCTTTCATTTAAGAAAGAATGATACCAATGGTGCCAATATCCCTTTTACAGGGAATATGGATAATGATAAAATGATATTCACTCTTAAACCGGTAGATTTCTTTGGTAGTGATGAAACCGTATTTGTTGGACTTCTAATCAATTCAATAGAAGACAGCTCAAATAATGTTGTGCCTGATACAGGAATTACATTTAAAACGGCTGATATAGCTATTCTTACTTTTTCTCCAGAAGATAGTTCAAGAGGTGTCCCTATAAACAGTTGGCCAACGATCACTTCGAATAAACCTCTGCGGAAAGCAGATGATATAGCAATTACCGATGGAGATCTAAACGAACTTTTAATATTGCGTGAGCAAAACATTAATGGTGCTGATATTGGTTTTACAGCTACAATTAATATGGGCAGAACAGATTTCATGGTTAGACCGCAAGCTGATTTCAAAAGTGAGCAACAAATATATCTTGCTGTTTCTACTGGTATAGAAGATACTTTAAATAATCCTATACCTCGCCAAGGAGTAACGTTTTGGACTCAAGATCTCAGTCCTCCAACTGTTGTTTTTGATCCTGATAGTGGTTCATCGAACGTAGCAATTAATCGTATTGTTTCTCTTACTTTTAGTGAAAAAATTAGAAACCTTGATGATAGTCCGCTTGATGATGATGACATTGATAATTTTATAGTACTTAGAGAAACTGATACCAATGGTAAGGATATTTCATTTGATGCAACCATCAATACAGGAAAAACCGTAGTTAAAGTAAACCCAACTGATAACTTTGATAGTAAACAGAAAGTATACGTTGCCATTAAACCAGCAGTAGAAGATTTTTCAAATAATGCTATTCCACTAACAGAATCGCTCTTTGAAGTTGCATCTGTTGCCATTGTAAACTTCACACCTGGTAAAGGTGAGACTAATATATCTGACAGTTCCAATATTACACTCACTTTTAATAACCAAGTTGAACTTCAAGATGGAACGGCAATTACGAATAGTAATGTATCCACATTAATTCATCTTAGAGATGAAAGTATCAATGGTTCTAACATTACCTTTAACGCATCAATTAATGCTGATAAAAATGTAATTACTGTGGAGCCTAGTGCCAAATTTAATAGCTTGCAGAAAGTCTATGTGGGTCTAGCAACTACTATTCAAGATACCTCAGGAATCCCCATTCTACCCCAAGGTGTTGTATTTCAAATTCAAGATACAGAGCCGCCAGTACTCACTTTCGCACCTCAGAAAGATGCAACAGGTGTGGCTATAAATAGTAATGTATATATTCGTTCAGATGAACCTATTCTTCACCATAATGGCCTACCCTTTACTACTGAGTCATTGACGGAACTAATTACTCTCCGCGATTCAACAATCAATGGTTTTGATATACCATTTGTTGCGGATATTTCGCCTTTTTATCCCATAATCACAATTGATCCACAAATTCCTTTCACAAGTGAACAGCGAGTTTGTATTGGAATATTTGGCCTTCAGGATTCTACTGGTAATGAAATTGAGTTTAACTCATCTTGCTTTACTGCAAATCGCGAATTTATTGTCAGTTTCACACCTAAGGATGGAGCCACAGGTATAGATCCATCTAGTAATATATCAATTGTATTTAATTCACCTGCCAGATTTATCGATGGTAGCACAATCACTGATCTTTCTGTAGATGGACTGATCCGATTACATGATCGTGATCTTAATGGCATACCAATTATTTTTGACGCGACTATCAATTTAGATAAAACAATTTTCACTGTTGACCCACAAATCACTTTTACCAGCAATCAGTTGGTTTATGTTGAAGTCAGCACAGACATAGCGGACACTTTAGGNAAAAAACTGAATCCNCAAGTNACCAATACCAGNGCTACGTTTAGGGCTGCAGATAAAAATCCACCTACCNTTTCATTCTCACCTCTTGATCTATCAACTGATGTATCGATCAGTCGAAATTTGNTCCTTNCATTTGATGAACCNATTAGAAANCTNGATGATTCTGATCTNACNAATGAAAATATNAATTCTATAGTTGTTTTACGGGANAATAGTGTTAATGGCACAGATCTCGCCTTTAATGCCACCATTAATACCACTAAAACNAAAATTACTATAGATCCGGATTCTTTATTTAATTTTGAGCAAACATACTATTTTGGTATGGCTGGTGTAATAGAGGATTCTTCAAACAATCCGCTACCAATAACAGGAGCAACATTTAAATCAGAATTGAGGCCTGGATTTACCATAATTCCTTCTGGAGGTTTATTTACATCTGAAACGGGTGCGGACACCTCCTTCACGGTTGCACTGAATAGAGCACCAAAAGCTTATGTAACAGTTAAATTAACCTCTACAGATGTAACCGANGGAACTATTGACCCCGCTTGGCTCATTTTTACTCCAGATGATTGGTCTACNNAACAAACAGTAACTGTTACTGGTGTTGATGATGATATCGANGATGACGATATGGAGTATAAAGTTGACTTTGAACCTGCAANTTCACCTGATACTTCCTATCAAGGTATTGATCCAGTTGATGTGTCCGTTATCAATNTAGATAATGAAGAAGACATAGTCGGCCCTGCTTTCCGCAATATTGCTAGTACTCCTACNGATCCAGANGTGCTTCAANCTATAGATATTTCTGCNATTGTTGAGGATAAGAATGGAGTATTTGACGTTAATCTTTATTATAGATCTGGAGAAGAAAAGATATATAAAAAGACATCAATGACAAACTCAGATGCAGATAATTACATAGGCACAATTCCCGCCGCTGATGTGCGTGTCACAGGCTTATATTATTATCTTGCTGCCAAAGATGGTACGGATAACATTGGTTTCAGCGATACTGCATCAACTGAGATTGCATTTAATGCTAATGTCATGAGCACCAAAATTCAGGGCAGTATGTATAGTGCAGGACTTCCAAAAAATCAGTGGATGTTAATATCTGTACCAAGTCAGTTATCTGAAAATACTCCAGAAAATATTTTCTCGGATGATTTGGAAGCTGATCCAGGAAAAAATTCTTGGAGGATTTTAGAATATGAAAACGAGTCATTTACTCCACCTAGCACTATTGAGTTAGGAACAGGTTATTGGATGATTCAGAATAAAAAGTCAGATGTACATATATTTACAGGAGCTGGTAAAACAGCTAATTATGTTTCAGGGATAAATTTTGAATTAGCACCAGGTTGGAACATGATCGGTTCTCCATACAGTCATTCTGCTAATATCGCTATAGATCCAAATAAATTTTATGGACCTTTTAAATATAATGTAACCGGGCAACAAGGTTGGTCTAGTCAAGTTAGTACAATGGATCCATGGGGCGGTTATGTAATCTATAACAAAACTGGTGCCCCTGCCCTCTTGGACCTTAAAGTAACGCAATCTGCAAAATTAGCCAAAAAACGTGACGATGAACAAATAGATGGATGGAAAATGAATCTTAGCGTGACCAGCAAAAAATATATGGACCACGCTAATTATATTGGTCGTTCAAGTACCGCTAAAGAAGGATTAGACCTCAATGATAATCCTGATCTTAAATCTCCAGGTGGTTTTATTTCGCTCACAACCACTCAACCTTCTTGGAAAGAGGATGGTTTAGGTCAGTTCACAACAGACATAAGGTCAAAACTCTATCGTTCAGGTTTATGGGATATTGAAGTACATATTAAAGGCGATAAAGGACCATTCACACTTTCCACTTCCATGATTGGTGAATTGCCCAAAGACCGATCCTTTATCCTGTTCGATTACAGCACTAAAGACTATTATGATCTGACTGGTGATGATAGTTTTCAGTTCTATCACCATGGTGAATCCATCCCCTATAAATTCAAAATTATAGAAGGTCCTCCAGAGTTTATTGCGAATCAATTATCTGAAATCATGCGAAGTATTCCTGACAAGTTTCAGCTACACCATAATTATCCTAACCCATTTAATCCAATAACTAACATTAGTTATGAACTCTCTGAGCCAAGTCGCGTAACGATTNCTATTTATGACTTAAAAGGNAGAGAAGTNAAAACGATTGTGAATGAGTGGAAACAATCAGGCTATTACTCAACAGTGTGGAACAGTACGGATAACCGTAACAATCCGGTTAGTAGTGGTATTTATTTTTATCGAATGAAAACAAATACATTCCATAAAACACTGAAAATGCTCCTAATAAAGTAAAAGAGATTTTCCCTCTATGAGGTATTTACTGACCTTTTTTATTTTTATTAATCATCTATNATACAGCCAAAAAAACATCATCTATGTACCCGATCAATATAGTAAGATNCAATTTGCNATTGATGCNGCNNCAAATGGNGANATNNTTCAAGTCAGACCCGGNATTTACTATGAGAATATTAATTTAAAAGGAAAAGATATTTCCTTAGTCTCTGACCATTATTTCAATCTTGGATATACACAATTAATCAAAGATACTATCATTGATGGTGGNAAAAAAGGGACNGTTATTCGNATACAAAGNGGNGAACCTAGNAGTGCATTAATTTGGGGGTTCACGATNCAAAATGGGCTGGGAACTGGAACTAATGATGATTACACTTCTGGCGGTGGAATTAATATAAACACCCATAAAAATATAGATGGTCTTCTCCCTACTGGCGCCTCATCAAGTCCACGGATTAGCCATTGTATATTCAAAAATAATGATGGNGGCACCGGAAATGGTGGAGCAATCCATGCGTATTCCAAATGGAAAGATTATGGTATATCTTCNCCNATAATTTNTAATTGTGTNTTTTNTGANAACGCNTCCCCCGCNGTTTTGATTGNTGAAGGTGTNAATGGATTGTTCTNTAATANNACTATNGCAGATAANGATNCANTAGGTTTNNAATGGAAATCAACAGGNGNAAGTAATNTTCAGTCTTCATTAGTAATTAATAATTCGATCATTTTGGATTCATTAGCACTAATAGATAGCGTATCAGCAAAAGAGATTGAAATCAATTCTTCAAATGGTATTTCATTTGGAAATAAGTATGGAAATAATAATACGAATATTGACCCATTATTTTGTTATCGCAAAATTCGAGAATATTCCCTTCACAACACCTCTCCATTGGTCTCAAGGACTGCATTTACAGGTGCTCTAGATGTAGGTTGTTATTCACCTCAATTCGATCTTGCTGAAAGTCTAACTATTTTAGAAGATTCTAAAAGGCAAGTTCTTCTCAGTCAGTATGTGATATACGAGAATCCTGATATGTTATACGTTAGCAGCATGGCAAGCCCAACCTTTTCAGCTAAAAGCTTATCAGCAGAAATCAAAACATCACTAAACAATGATACAC
>NZXC01000015.1 GCA_002701785.1 Fidelibacterota bacterium | reverse complement strand
TTTGGTTTATTTTAAAATTAATAGATCCCAATTTACAGATTACTTTATAATATTTAAAGAATTATAAGTTAAATTTGTTATAAATTAAATTATCACAATATATGATAAATGAGATAAGAATTTTTTCTCCTGNAACGGTATCTAATGTTGCCTGTGGTTTTGATGTTCTTGGATTTGCATTGGAATCTATTGGTGATGAAATGATTGTTAGGAAAACAGTCCAGAAGGGATTAACAATTAATAATGTTTCTGGCTTTGATCTCCCTATGGATATTAAAAAAAACGTTGCAACGGTTTCTGCAGCAGAATTAATNGAAAAATTAAAACCAGATTGTGGTTTTGAAATAGAGTTTATAAAAAAAATAAAACCAGGAAGNGGAATAGGCAGCAGTGGAGCTAGCGCAGCAGGCAGTGTATATGCTATAAACAAATTNATGGGAGANCCATTTACTATGGNTGATCTTATAAAGTTTGCAATGAAAGATATGCAAGAAGATGGTATGTTTGAGCATCCAGATAATATTGCTCCTGCATTANTGGGNGGGTTTGTNTTAGTAAAAAGNATTTCTCCTTTAGAAATTATAAAAATACCATCTCCAAATGATCTATANTGTACAATTGTTCATCCTAANATTGAAGTAAAAACTTCATATTCAAGAAGTATTTTACCAAATGATGTTAGTTTAGAAGATGCCACGAAACAATTNGCAAATTTTGGCAGTCTTATACANGGTCTTCATACAAGCGATTATGATTTAATTAAATCATCACTNAACGACCATTTAATTGAAAAGCATCGAAGTAAGCTTATTCCAAAATTTCANGAAATTAAATNAGAGTGTTTATCTAACGGAGCATTAGGNTGTTCNATTTCTGGNTCAGGTCCATCAATTTTTGCCCTGAGTCNGGGAATTGATNGNGCAAAGCATGTAGAACAATCTATTAATAGAGTTTATTCAGGATCTGGATTAGAATTTTCAACATACGTTTCAAAAATAAATGATCGGGGAGTAGAGATAATTTGANAATNNATAATAATNGTTTNGCTAATTTTTTAACTCCATTCTTTCNGACCTATATAAAANATCTGATTGTCCCCAACCAGGTTTATTTATATCTCTANTTATATTTTTAAAAAAAATAGTTGCTTCNAAAACTTCTTTATTATCTTCAGGTGAAACTTCAANAANTTTTGCCCTNTGTAGATTTTGATAAGGGTTTATAAACCCAGAAGTCATTAATATATTTTTTGTAGTTGGAAGAAAATCNACATCACTTACAAAACCAGAGAATAATTCAANTCCTCTGCTTTTGCCATATTCCCAAATTTGCTCAAAAGTTTTGTCACTATCATTTACTTTATATTCTACTGCTCTAGAATAGTTATTCTCATTATTATAATTTCTAAAAGGACCATTATCAAATACAATAATATTTCCATTAGGTAGNAAGGAAGGGGCATGTGGTCCCCAAGGAAAATCAAAATCGTCAGCACTTTTTATNCCATTTTGNACATCTTTGTTATATGGNTTTCCTTCTTTATTNAGAGCGGTAAGTAAATAAGGTTTTGTCTCATATCCTTTACCTTTTCTACCTGACTTTCCCCATTTTTGTTTAGGAGACATAATCCATTTCAATTTATCATCCCANGTTACTTTTATCAATCCCTGATTTCTTCCAGAAACAATAATTGTGCTATCTCTTCCATCAAATTCTAAAGAATTCATGTGTAGCCAATCTCCGTCTCTAAAGAAATTTAATTCATCTCTATCAACATCTAAATGTTTTGCTAGGTCCCATTCTCTTACAATTTTAGATTGTTTTCTATCAAAATGTATCATGAAATCACTATCAGANAATACAGTTTTNCCATCCTTTTCTATATANGCATCTCTTNTACCAACGNNAAGCAATAAATCTTCATTAGGTAATTCTAANACATCATGATGTATGCCATAGTTGTTATTGATTTTTGTCATTACAAAGAGTNTTCCCATCATATCAAATTCATAAANAGTATGTCTTCCTGCAACTAAAATATTTCCATTTTTAATTTTCTGAAATGGNCCNNCCATACCTTTATGGAAACTCAGATCTAAATACCANCTTATATTACCATTATCATCAAAAATTATTGGAGCAGAANGAAATTTACCGAAGTTTGCAAAATGAATATCCAATGCATGCATGCCAGGNTCCATTTTGTCTTTTTCTAATTTATTTATTNCAATTTCCGGGAAAAAATTNGGCACTTCTGAAGTCTGAATTTCAATTACATCTATTTTCTGNCCACCCTCATAATCTAGAGTTATTTCAACTTGATTAAGCTTATTAGGATAGAGCCCTAAAACTGGAACAATTAAACTAGTACTTGAGGCATCAAAAGATTGTTCTACAGGAATATCTCCTAAGACCTTTACNGTAGCTTTGCANGGTATATCAGATGTTATATTTAAGATNGCNGTAAGAGGTGAAATTTTATTTGGNTTTAAAANAGTTTNAATTGTATAATCTAACCCTGAATTATTACAGCTAGTTAGAAAAAAAGAAAAGCAAAGNAAATAGAAGANNGTTCGCTTAATTAAAGATATTTTNGTATACATTTATTTTTTATTTNTTTTCATATACAATATACATTTATTTTTTGCTTAGTTAAAATTTATAAAAATCAACAATTGAAAAATTCTCTTTTTTTCTAGTATTAATNANCATTAAAAAGATAATTAATACTTTTGANCTNATGCATAAAGCTGGATTTGTAAATATTATAGGTAATCCAAATGTTGGNAAATCAACATTGATGAANTCACTGGTTGGAGAAAANCTTTCAATTATTACTTCAAAGGCTCAAACTACAAGGCATAGAATTTTAGGAATNGTNAATGGNGAGGATTTTCAATTAGTTTTATCAGACACTCCTGGTGTAATTAAACCNTCTTATGANCTTCAATCTTCGATGATGGATTTTGTTAAAACTGCTATTNANGANGCNGATATTNTAATATATATGATAGAGATTGGNGAATCAAGCTTAAAGGATGAAAATTTATTNAATAANATAAAATCTTCATCNATNCCTGTANTANTATTAATTAANAAAATTGATCTATCTAATCAAGAAGAATTAGAGAATCAAGTTNNNGAATGGANNACAAAACTTCCAAATGCAGAAATATTTCCAATTTCAGCTCTTAAANAATTTCAAGTTGATAATCTTCTTCAAAGNTTAATTGAATTATTNCCAGAATGNCCNCCATATTTNCCTAAAGATCAACTTACTGATAANCCAGAGAGNTTTTTTGTAAATGAAATAATTCGTGAGAAAATCNTNNTAAATTATAATAANGAAATTCCTTATTCTGTTGAAATATTAACTGANGAATTCAANGAAGANGAAAANATTATAAGAATTAGATCAGTAATAATGGTTGAGAGANATAGTCANAAAGGAATAATNATTGGNCATAAAGGNAGTGCATTAAAGAAANTAGGAATNNAATCAAGAAAAGANTTAGAAACTTTTTTTGGCAAACANATTCATATAGAATTATTTGTAAAGGTTAATAAAAATTGGAGAAGTAATCANAANCAATTAAANAGATTTGGCTATAAATAANANCANNCATTTNAATNTNTTTATTTTTTAANATTTAATTTNACNANTACNTTTGCANACATTTTAATAATATGAGTAATATAATAGCCATAGTNGGNAGNCCTAATGTAGGNAAGTCAACTTTGTTTAACAGAATTGTNANNCAAAGAGAAGCTATTGTTGATTCTGTTAGTGGAGTTACTAGAGACAGACACTATGGAAAAGGCGATTGGAATGGAAAAGAATTTTCATTAATTGATACTGGGGGTTATGTTGTTGGTAGCGATGATATCTTTGAGTTAGAGATTGATAAACAAGTTGACCTAGCAATTGATGAATCTGATATTATTATCTTCATGGTTGATGTAGAGTCTGGAATAACATCTATGGATAAGGATATAGCTAATATGCTAAGAAAAATTGATAAACCAGTATATCTAGTTGTCAATAAAGTAGATAATTCTAGTAGAGTTAATGATGCAAGTGAATTTTTTGAATTAGGAATTGAAAAATATTATCCAATTGCTAGTATTAATGGATTTGGCACAGGTGATTTGCTTGATGCTATTGTAAAAGATTTTTCAGATGAAGTGGATCTTTCAGATAATTTGCCAAAATTTGCCGTTGTTGGAAGGCCTAATGCAGGAAAATCGTCATTTATTAATGCTTTAATAGGAGAGAATAGAAACATAGTTACTGAAATACCAGGCACAACTAGAGACTCCATTCATTCAAAATATAATAGATTTGGATTTGAATTTAATTTGATAGATACAGCAGGGATTAGAAGAAAATCAAAAGTAAAAGAAAATCTTGAGTTTTATTCTGTAATGCGAAGCGTTAGGGCTATTGAATATTCTGATGTATGTCTATTAATTTATGATGTTAGTAGAGGATTCGATTCACAAGTAAAAAATATTTTTTGGTTATGTGAAAGAAATAAAAAAGGAATAGTAATTATTGCTAATAAATGGGATTTAATTGAAAAAGATAATAAATCAACAAAGAAATATGAATCTCAAATAAAAAAGGAAATTAAACCATTTGTGGATGTTCCAATTATTTTCACTTCAATAATAAGTAAACAAAGAATTTATAAGGCAATTGAATCAGCGGTTGATGTATATACTAATAGGTCTAAAAAAATTAAAACTAGAGAATTAAACGATATTTTATTACCAATAATTGCTAAGTATCCACCACCAGCAATAAAGGGGAAGTATGTGAAGATAAAATACATCACACAACTTCCTACTTCACATCCCCAATTTGCTTTCTTTTGTAATTTGCCTCAGTATATAAAGGAATCTTATAAGAGATTTCTTGAAAATAAGATTAGAGAAAATTTTGATTTATGTGGAGCGCAGATTGATATATATATGAGAAAGAAATAAGTTAAAGTTGTTCTTTTATCTTTATTAATCTAGATCTAATTTCTTTTAGTTTATTTATTATACCAAGAGTGTTTAGAGATTTTTTTTTATGCTCTTTTATATATGTTTTTGCACCGTCAATAGTATATCCTCGTTCCTTTACTAAGAAATAAACGTGTCTTAAATTTTCAATGTCTTTAGTTGTAAATTTCCTATTACCCTTTGTATTTTTTTTAGGATTTAAAATTGAAAATTCAGTTTCCCAGAATCTAATTAGTGATGGATTAACATCAAAGGCGTCAGCTACTTCACCAATCGAATAATATCTTTTTTCAGGCAGCTCAATATCCATTAGTCAAGTGATTCATTTACAACAGAAGTTTGCTTTAGTAATTCATCAAATTCTTTAGCAGTTAAATTACCATAATAGAAATTAACAGGATTAACTTTAATCTTATCTTTAAATATTTCATAGTGAAGATGCGGCGAATTAGACCTTCCAGTACTTCCGACATAGCCAATTAGGTCACCTCTTTTTACTTTTTGATATTTTTTTACATTGTATTTATAGAGATGAGCATATAAACTTGTATATCCATATCCATGATCAATTCTAATATGTTTTCCAAATCCAGAGGACCTACTATCTGCCCTTTTAACAATACCATCACCAGAGGCATAAACAGGGGTTCCTCTAGGAGCTGTAAAGTCCATCCCATAATGGAATTTCATAACTTTTGTAAATGGGTCTGATCTATAACCAAAACCTGAAGCTATTCTAGTTAAATCATTATTGTTTATCGGTTGAATTGCAGGAATTGATTTTAATAATTTTTCCTTTTTAGAGGCAAGGTTTGTTATTTCGTCTAGAGACTTAGACTGAATAATCATTCTTTTTTGTAAAATATCAATTCTTTTAGCACTCTCTTTGATTAAGTTTGAGTAATCATAGCCATCATATTTTTTATAACGATTTACGCCACCAATACCTGCTTTTCTTTTATCTTCACTAATTGGATTAGTCTCAAAATATATTCTATATATTGCATTATCTCTTTCTTCAATATTTGACAATACACTTTCTGAATTATCCATTTTTTTATTTAGAACTTCAAATTGCATTTGTAAGTTTTGTAATTCTCGTGTTAGAGATTTTTCTTTAGGGGATTCAAAATATTTACTTGCAACTAAAATAAATAAAAACCCAAACAATGCAGAACCCAAAAGGTATACTGAAACGTATTTCAAAACAGTTCTTTTAGTTGTTTTAATTTTTTTATACGAAAGTGTATCAGAATCGTAATAATATTTTACTTTAGGCATAATTTAAAATTGTATTTTTGTATATTCTTATGATTGCAAAAATAATAATGCAAATATAACAATAGTTTTACATTATGTGTAATTTAGTTCAATGCTAATCTGAAAAATGAATTCTCAAACAATAAGAAATAAATTTTTGGATTTTTTTGTTAGTAAAAATCATCAGATACATTCTTCTGCACCCATTATTTCAAAAAATGATCCTAGTTTAATGTTCATTAACTCAGGAATGGTACCATTTAAGGAGTTTTTTCTAGGAGAATCTAACCCTAAAAGTAAGAGAATTGCTAATAGTCAAAAATGTCTTCGGGTATCAGGGAAACATAATGATTTAGAAGAAGTTGGAATAGATACTTACCATCACACGTTTTTTGAGATGCTTGGTAATTGGAGCTTTGGAGATTATTTTAAGAAAGAAGCTATTGAATGGTCTTGGGAATTATTAACAAAAGTTTATAAAATTAACCAAGATGATCTATATATAACAATATTTTGTGGATCTAATAAAGACAATATTCCATTAGATACAGAAGCATATGATATATGGAAAAAAATACTTCCTAAGGAAAGAATATTAAATTTCGGAAAGAAGGATAATTTCTGGGAAATGGGAGATCAAGGTCCTTGCGGTCCATGTAGTGAAATTCATATTGATTTAAGGAGTGAAAAAGAAAAGAAAAATGCACCTGGAAGAGATTTGATAAATAAAGATCATCCAAAGGTTGTTGAATTGTGGAATTTGGTATTTATTCAGTATAATAGGAAGGCAAATGGAAAATTAGTGAATTTACCTAAAAAACACATTGATACTGGGATGGGGTTTGAAAGATTATGCATGGTTATTCAGGGAGTAGATTCCAATTATTCAACAGATATTTTTACACCTATCATTAGAGAAATTGAAGCTATTACTGCATTGGATTATGGTACAGAAAATGATACGGATGTAGCTATGCGTGTTATATCTGACCATTTAAGAGCAGTTTCTTTCTCAATTTCTGATGGTCAACTTCCTAGTAATACTGGAGCCGGATATGTTATAAGACGTATTTTAAGGAGAGCTATTAGATATGCTTTTACTTTTTTAGACAAAAAGGAGCCTTTTATATATAGATTAGTTGGTGTTCTAGTTAAAAATATGGGAAGGGCATATCCAGAAATAAAATCACAAAGAAAACTAATAGAAAATGTTATAAAAGAAGAGGAGAGCTCCTTTTTAAAGACCTTAGATCAAGGACTGATACTATTAGATCAAATAATCAATTCAAGTAAGAAAAAGATAATTTCTGGCAAAAAAGCTTTTGAATTATATGATACATTTGGATTCCCTGTTGATCTGACTTGTTTAATATTAAATGAAAAAGGGTTTAAACTTGATATAAAAGAATTTGAAAAGGAATTGGAAAATCAAAAAAACAGATCAAGAGCTGCAAGTGAAAAATCAGTTGATGATTGGGTAGTTTTGATTAATGATCCAGTACAAGAGTTTATAGGATATGATTCTCTAGAATCTAAGGTAAAATTAGTAAAATATAGAAAAGTAATTTCTTCTAAGGATGGAGAATTGTATCAGTTAGTATTTAATTTAACACCTTTTTATGCTGAATCAGGGGGTCAAGTAGGAGACAAAGGCTATTTAGAGTCTCCCAATGGAGATATTATATATATAACTGATACTGTTAAAGAAGGTAATTTATCTGTTCATATAACAAAAAACTTACCAAAAAATATATCAGAGACATTTGATGCAGTAGTAGATAAAAAACAAAGGTTTAGAACCCAGTGCAATCATACTGCAACTCATCTTCTTCATCAAGCTTTAAGAGAAGTCTTAGGAGATCATGTTCAGCAAAAGGGCAGCAGAGTAAGCTCTGATCATTTGCGTTTTGATTTTTCACATTTCTCTAAAGTAAATATGGAGCAGTTAACTGAAATTGAAAATTTTGTTAATGCAAGAATTGAAGGAAAATTAGGTTTAGAAGAAAACAGAAATGTTCCAATTGATAAAGCTATTTCTGATGGAGCAATTGCTTTATTTGACGAAAAATATGGAGATACAGTAAGGACGATTAAATTTGGGAGCTCATATGAGCTTTGTGGAGGAACCCATGTAAAAAACACTTCTGATATATGGCAGTTTAAGATAAAATCTGAAGGGGCTATAGCTTCAGGAATAAGAAGAATAGAAGCCATTACATTTGATTCAGTAAAAGAATATTTCACTGATAAAGAAAGTGAGTATAATAAAACAAAGAAATTATTAAATAACTCGGGAGACATTGTCAAATCTATTGTTGAGTTAATAGATGAAAAGAATAGACTAAAGAAAGAAAGAGATCAATTTATAAAAGAAAAAACTAATTCAATAAAGGATTCGATTAAATCCGAAATAAAAGAAAAGAAAGGAATTAGGTTTATTTCAAAAAACGTTTCCTTAAGTCCATCAGCAATGAAAGATTTAATTTTTAGTCTTGGAAATGAATTAGATAATTTATTTATTATTCTAATTTCTGAATTCAATTCTAAAGTATATATAAGCTGCTATATTTCAAAAGATCTTGCAAGTAGCAAAAAGTATGATGCACGTAAAGTAATTAGTGAATTATCAAAACATGTTAAGGCTAATGGAGGCGGACAGCCATTCTATGCAACTGCCGGTGGAGATTATTTAAAAGGAATTAAAAAACTTTCTGATGCATCTTTAAATTATCTTAAAAAAAATTAATAATAAATTTCATGGAATTTTCTAAAGATTTATTATTAGAAATTCACAAGAATATTAAGCTGTTTATAAATAGAACACCTGTTTTGCAATTTGATTTTATTAATAATTTATGCAAGTGTAACGTTTATTTTAAATGTGAGAATTTTCAGAAAACAGGCTCTTTTAAAATAAGAGCAGCTTCAAATGCACTTAATTCTCTTTCAAAAAAATCTAAGGAAAAGGGGGTTATAACACATTCGTCAGGAAATTTTGCTCAGGCTCTAGCATGTGCATCCAATTTGCAAAACATAGATGCTTATATAGTTATGCCAGAAAATGCTCCAGGAATTAAGAAACACTCTGTTTTGAAATATGATATCAATTTGATTGAATGCAAATCAACTCTTGAAGCTAGAGAAAAAACAACTTCTAAAATTTTATTAGAAAATGATTTACATTTTATTCATCCATCTAATAATATTGATGTAATACTGGGAAATTCAACTATTGGAACAGAACTATTAGAAGAACATCCAGATTTAGATTACATTTTAGCCCCTATTGGAGGAGGAGGATTAATTTCAGGGATTGCAATAGCTTCAGATGTTTTATCAAATAAATGTGAGGTAATAGGAGTAGAACCCAAACAAGTAGATGATGCCTATAGATCACTAAAGAGTGGAAGGATTGAATATAACGCTAGTACTACAACTATTGCTGATGGGCTAAGAACAAATCTGGGTGATATTAATTTTCCAATAATTAAAAAATTAATAAGTAAAATTATTTGTGTAAAGGAAGATGAGATTATAAATGCTATGAAAATTTTTATTGAAAAATTAAATGTTGTGATTGAACCATCTAGCGCTG
>NZXC01000014.1 GCA_002701785.1 Fidelibacterota bacterium | reverse complement strand
AGTTGTTCAATTATCAAAAGGTATATTTTGGCTTGTAATCCCATCACTGGTACTGTTCATTACATTCCCTTTTTTCATTCGATTGCAATTTTCTTTTTATACTGCTTTATCAGCAGCACTTTTTATTATGGTAGTGACCTATTTTATTACCATTGCAGTCCTGGAAAAATTTGATATTCATCTGTAAAATATTTATCAAAGAACAATTTTTATTTATTAAAAAATATATAATGAAAATAGATATAGGAAAATTATTCAGATTAATAATCATCACAACATGGGTTATCCTTTTTGGTCGATTACTTAGCAGAGATTATTTTATTGAAAAACTAGAAATACGTGAATCGCAAGCAATACAACGAGGACTTGAGGAAACCTACATGGGTATTTATTTTCAAAAAGAACGTATTGGGTATGTAAAAAATCACATGGAAAGAGAAGAAGCTGATGTCTTTACTTTAAATCAAGCAGCTGTTATGAACTTAAATATATTAGATAAAACATATCCCATTAAAATGAATCTTATTGCAGAATTGAATGATGCATCTCTTCTGAAAAATTTCCGATTTAATTTATTTTCAACATTTTATGAATTACATGTACAGGGTGAAGTTATTGGCAATGAAGTTCATTATAGTATGAATACCGGTAAAGATGAGACATCAAATATTATACAATTAAGTGAACCGCCATTTATTTTGACCCACATGAGAAGCTATCTGCTTCAAAAAGACTTAAAAGAAGGAGAAAAGTTTAAAATTCCTTATTTCGATCCTGTCACTATGTCTGGACAGGAATCTATTATTGAATATAAAGGGTTTAAGAAAGAATTTTTTCGAGAAAAAGGTCGTATTTATAACTTACATCATTTTGTGGAGAAAATTGGAGGGATGTGGATTGATTTTTATCTTGATCAAGATGGGAAACTAGTAAAAGAAACATCTCCAGCTGGTTTTGTGTTTTATGCTGAACCCGAGTTTCGTGCGAAAGATATTATATCAAAAGGAGCTGAATTATTGGGAGCTGTTTCGGTGCCAGCTACTGGACAAATATATGATATGTCTTTATTATCAAATATTAGCTATCAATTAACAATGCCTGAAGATCATGCATTTAATTTGAATCAAGATCGTCAAATATTTAAAAACAATATATTAACTATCAATAAAGAAAATATCCCCAATAAAAATGCAATGGTTTGCATAGATCATAATGATCTATTAAAGGCTACTCCATATATTCAGTCTGATAACAAGTTTATTATTGAGCAAGCTGAAACAATTATTAGGAACGCTAACAATGATCTGCAAAAAGTTAATGCGCTAATTAATTGGGTTTATTTAAATATTGATAAAAAACCAGTATTAAGCATCCCTGATGCAGTTTCTACATTACAGTCTCGCGTAGGTGATTGTAATGAGCATGCTGCTCTTTTTGCTGCTTTATCTAGGAGTGTTTCTATACCTGCAAGAGTAGCTGCTGGTGTAACATATCATGATGGTACGTTTTATTACCATGCTTGGAATGAGGTTTGTATTGATGGAAAGTGGATTAGTCTAGATACAACTAGTAATCAATTTCCTGCCGATGTATCTCATATAAAATTTGTTGAAGGTGAAACCATTGAACAAGTGAAGATTGGCGCTTTACTTGGAAGATTAACCATTGAAATATTAGGNAATAATAGTTGAAAAATAAATTTATAGATCCAGGTATCATGATCAAAAACTTGGTNAAAACTTATGGTGATTTTGTTGCAGTAAATAATATCAGTTTAAATGTNGAACCTGGGCAGATATTTGGTTTTTTAGGTCCAAATGGAGCNGGGAANACCACTACCATTAAAATTCTTGCAGGATTATTAAAACAAGATAGCGGAGATATTNTCATCAATGGTTATGATATTAAAAAAGATTCTGAAAAATGCAAATTTTCCACAGGATATATNCCCGATAGACCGTTNTTATATGAAAAATTAACNGGAATAGAGTTNCTTAGGTTTATTGCAAGCCTATATAATCTATCAATCAAAAAATTTGAAAAGAACACAACGCATTTNTTAAAATTATTTGATCTATACGAATGGNAGAATCATTTAATAGAAAGCTATTCACATGGCATGCGTCAAAAATTAATTATGGCATCAGTATTTATGCTNGAAACACCCATGATTATTGTTGATGAACCAATGGTAGGNTTGGATCCAAAAAGNGCTAGAATTGTAAAAGAATTATTNAAGAGACATTCTCTTAATGGAGGAGCTGTNTTNCTTTCCACGCATTCTNTAGAAATTGCTGAAGAGCTTTGTGATGAGATTGCAATTATCCTTAATGGTAAGATCAGAATAATTGGGGATATGAAATCATTAAGAAAAGAAGCNCGNCTCCATAANAGNGATTTGGAGGANGTATTTTTACAATTAACAGATACAGAAGATCTTTCAAAAGTGATTTCTGCTTTAAAAGATATAAAGTAATAGCAGCNTATGAATCAATATAGCACNCAAATGACTTTATTAATGCCAATGCTTTTTGCTGCAAAGNATACGTTTTTTCCAGCAGGATCTATTACCAAAAAAACAATTGGAATTATATTATTTTGTATAGCATTGTGCTATGCAATATTCAATATAACACTGCAGNTAGTAACTTATTTTCACCATCAAGATGANCTNGGGATTATTCTAAGTCTTAAAATTTTTCAGATGGCTTGGATATTAATTTTTATAATGTTGATTTTTTCTTCTATGGTTTCATCTATATCCTCTATTTATTTATCACAAGATAATGAAATTGTGTTTTCTGCTCCAATTTCAACATCTGATCTATTCTTTATGCGCTATATATCTGGGACCATTTACACATCTTGGATGATGGTCGTTTTTTCATTTCCCATTTTTGCATCATATGGAATTGTTTTTCAAACAACTCCAATTTACTGGGTTTTAATGCTTGTCACATTGCTATCAATTACCTGTACTGCTACATGTTTTAGTGCACTATTAACTATTGTACTTGTAAAGTTTTTTCCAGCACGTCATACAAAAGATATCATACTATATCTCTCTTTATGCTTTGGAGTTCTGATCATTTTTTTGATTCGATTATTGCAGCCAGAGGATATGGTTTATTATGATAAGTATGGACATCTTGTAGATTATCTCTCAAAAATATCAAAACCAGTTGCACCTTATTTACCGGCTAGTTGGGCTTCAAACTTTCTTTCTCTATATTTGTTGGATCTTGAAATAGATTGGTTATTGTTTAGTCTATTATTACTCACTCCGATCGTTTTTTATTTTTTAGGAGAATGGTGCATGAAAGTCTGGTTTTTTTCAGGTTATTCAAAATCACAGGAATCTTTTGGAGGAACACATAGATTTGGAAGTAAACAATTGTATAAACCAGGAGCATGGAAATGGGTATTTAATAAGGAAAGCAAAGTTTTTTTGCGAGATTCAGTTGAATGGTCTCAATTATTTATGATTGCTGCACTTGTGGTAATATATTTATATAATTTTAAATTGCTTCCTATTGAACAAGCTGCCTTTTCAGAACAATTTATTACTAATTTAATTTCTTTTCTTAATATTGGTTTGGCTGGTTTCATTATGACTTCATTATCTGCTAGGTTTGTTTTCCCATCTATTGGATCGGAAGGTGGTGCTTTTTACCACATAAAGTCTTCACCCATATCATTGCGACGTTTTCTATTATATAAATATTTATTTTATGTCATACCATTTACTATTTTATCATTAATCCTTATTACTATGAGTAATAGAATTTTACATGTTGAAGGTCCTATGTGGTGGATATCTGTTTTAACTAATCTATTTATTACTTGGGTTATTATTGGACTTGCACTTGCATTTGGTGCAATGTATGCTAATTTTAAAGCAGAGAATAAAACTGTAGCGATGGGCAGCATGGGAGCAGTATTATTTTTACTTTTTGCAACAACTTTTCAAATAATAATTATTTTTATTGGTGCGAATCCCATTTATCGTATTGTGAAGCATTGGTTAAATAATTATGCCTTTAATACTTCTGATCTGTATTTGCTAATAGCATGGATTATGATTTCAGTTTTATTATCGGTAGTTATGGTATTGTACTTTTTACGAAAAGGTATCCATATTTTGGAAAACTCATAAAATATATATATTTCCTTATTCTTTATTTGCCACTCATTCATTATTTCAATAAATTTTCAGGTGGCAGTGTTGTATGTAACAAAAATGAAAGGAGGTGATCAGTTGTCTAGTTCAAGTAGCATGCTGACCTCCAAAGGATCAGTATTATAATAATAACTGATGCTGGCTTTTACGGAGGTCAGCAATTACAATGAACAAAGCCCCCAAATATTGGGGGCTTTTTCTTTATGGTAAAATTATTATAACCTTTATAATTCATATGCAGTCAAATGATTATTATTAGGATTTTGATAAGTATTTGTAATAGATATATATGATCTCCAATCCAAAAAAAGAGCAAATAATATTTTATGCTATTGAAGGTGAAAGCCTAAAGAAATTACATATATATGAAGGTGGAGTTTCTGCAGGATTTCCATCTCCAGCTGATGATTATCTTGATACAGATTTAAATCTTCATAAATATCTTGTCAAACATCCTGCAGCGACATTTTTTATTATTGCAAAGGGACATTCCATGGAAAAAGCAGGGATCAGTGATGAAGATTTATTAGTAGTAGATAAATCGTTAGATGCAAAGAATAATGATATCGTTGTTGCTGCAGTTAATGGAGAGTTTACCGTAAAAAGATATTTAAAAAACGGTGATCGTATTTCCCTAAGAGCGGAAGGTCTTTTTGGTGATTATCCTGATATTAATATTGATGATTCCATGGAATTTGAAGTATGGGGAGTTGTAACACATACTATTCATAATAACCGATGATTGCCTTAGCAGATTGTAATAATTTTTATGCTTCTTGTGAACGAGTCTTTAATCCAGGATTAAAGACTAAACCTATTGTTGTTCTATCCAATAATGATGGATGTATTATTGCCAGAAGTAATGAAGCAAAAGTACTTGGTATTAAAATGGGGGTGCCAGTTTTTCAAGTAAGAGATATTATTGATAATAATAATGTATATGTTTTCTCCACTAATTTTGCATTATATGGCGATATGTCTAGCCGGGTAATGTCCTTGCTTAGTGATATATCTCCTGAAATCGAAATATATAGCATTGATGAAGCATTTATGAATTTTACTGGAGTAAAAGATAGTGTACATCTAGCATCAAGGATGAAATCTGTTGTTACAAAGTCAACAGGTATCCCTATATCCATTGGTATTGCTGCAACAAAGACATTATCCAAAGTGGCTAATTATTTTGCAAAGAAACAAACTGCTAATGGAGTCTATGCATTAACGGAACAACAACAAATTGTACAAGCATTGAAAGAGTTACCTGTATCAAAACTTTGGGGAGTGGGGTCTCGTCACTTACGGATGTTAAATAGTTATGGTATCAACACAGCCTATGACTTTATTCAACTCAATGAGGAGTGGGTATTAGAAAAAATGACTATTATGGGTTTACGTATGCAGAGAGAGCTTAAGGGAGATCCTTGTTTTGGGATAGATGCATATCCATCAAGGAAGAAAAATATACGTACTTCAAGATCGTTTGGTGTAAAGGTAAAATCATTGCAAACAATCCAAGAGTCAATAATTGCACACGCTGCAAGATGTGCAGAAAAGTTGCGAATAGAAAATAGTTGCGCACGATATGTCAGTGTTATTCTAAGAACAAATCCATTTTCTAAATCACAAGATTATTATTATGGGTATAAGTCTATTAATCTAGAGATACCGACCAATGACAGTATGGAAATTGTGAACGCTGCAAAAATACTGTTAGGGTCTATCTACAAAGAAGGATTGATTTATACAAAATCAGGAGTGATTGTTGGCGATACTGTACCAGCAGACCAAGTACAACTTAATTTATTTTATTCTGAACAAGGTAAAGAGAAACGAAAAAATCTTTATAAGAGTGTTGATTTTATAAATCAAACTATGGGTAGAGATAAAATACAACTTTTGGGTCAAGGAATAGCAAAAAAATGGAAGTTGAAACAAGAAAATCTATCACCATGTTATACGACAAGATGGACTGATCTTCTTAGGGTCCATTGTTAAGTAGAGCATGTATAATCATAAATTGAATATTTATAACGATTTATGATTTGGTAGGTAGAAAAATTCGAACAATTGTAAATGAACAACAAGATTCTGGAAAAAGATCTATAATATGGAATGCTAAAAATGAAAATGGACAGCCCGTTAGTGCTGGTATATATCTGTATCAGATTCAGGCTGGTATTTTTGTGCAAACTAAAAAATTAATTTTGATTAAGTAAGAAATCTCTTTCACTGGTAGGAATTTTTTTCAATATTATATTTTTCAAAAAAAGCATTAGATTTACTTAGTTTTTGATTAAAGAAATATAATGGCAATTCTAGATATAAAATATATAGACGTTTATGCTGTATTCACTATTTTGATTGTGTTTGGTCTCATTGAGACTTTAGGTGGCTTATATGGAAAAAAATCAATTCGATCTAAAAATGATTGGTATGTGGAACTTTTTAGTACTCTCCATTTATTTGTGATAATTAAACCCATCATTTTCTTTTCAACTACGTTTCTTTTAATAAATCTATTACCTCAGTTCCGTAATGAGTTTTCTGATTCAACCTTTTGGATATCATCATTAGTAGTAATCTTTGGAGATGATTTTTTACAGTATTGGTACCATCGCAAGGCTCATAAATGGACTTGGTTGTGGAAATTACATCGTCCCCATCATTCTTCAAGAGAAATGGGCGTGTTGGTTTCCTATCGTAATGCAATCATGTATTATGTGCTTATGCCAAATATATGGTGGCTTGCAATAGTAACATATTTTGGATTATATCAAGAAATGATTATGGCAATTATATTAAAACAGATAATTGTTACCGGCGCACATAGTGAAGCAAGATGGGATTCATTCTTATATAAGTTTAAGCCACTGCATCCAATTGCTTGGGTGATTGAACGTTTCATATCTACACCAGCCACACATTTTGCTCACCATGGGAAAACTGCAGATGATGGAATTAGCAATCCCGATGGGAACTTTAGTAATATGTTTTTTCTTTGGGATGTGATTTTTGGTACTGCGCGGATTACTAGAAAATATCCTTCAGTATATGGGATACCAGATGATCCTGATGATGATTGGAAATCTCATTTGTACTACCCGTTTATTAAATCAAATAAGACAGATAGTGAAATCGCTGTTTAAATAGAATAATTATATGGATCTAATAATCGAGAATATTGAAGAAGTAATTGTACAGACTAAAAGTCAATTGCAACAGAATCTTCCCGATCTTACTGGAATATTTAAAGATGTAGAACGCTATATAGCAGAAGAAGTTTCCATAATTGAAACCTCAATTAATGAAGGAAAGTCAGTAATTCCTGAGGTTTCATATGAAGATATTGATGCTGAAAATATTGATATAGAGACAATTGATATTGTTAAAAAAAGAGGATGTGTGGTGATTAGGAATGTATTTTCAAAATCTATGATTGATGAATGGAATAAAGAGCTTGGTGAATACATAACAACAAATGGTTATTATGAACAATGTCAGGACAAAGCCCATTTAGATCAATATTTTAGTTCTTTGCAATCTTCCAAACCTCAAGTGTTTGGCATTTATTGGTCACAACCTCAAATCAAGGCCCGCCAAGATGAGCGTATGGCAAAAAGTAAAGCCTGGTTAAACAATTTATGGACATATGAAAACGACGGTAATTTAGTATTTGATCCAAACAAAGAATGTACATATGCGGATAGAATCCGTAGACGCGAACCAGGAGACAACACATTTGGATTATCTCCACATTCTGATGCAGGATCTATTGAGCGATGGATCGATAAAGGATATCAAAGGGTTTATCGCAATATTTTTAATGGAAATTGGCAAGATTATGATCCTTTTGATGCTACATATCGTACAGAAATAAGTGAAATTCCTTCCCCAGCTGTAAGTCATGTTTTTCGAACGTTCCAGGGATGGACTGCATTGACTGAGCAAGGTCCGAATGATGGGACATTGCAGTTGATACCAATAGTTAAAAATATGGTATATATTTTATATCGCGCCTTATTAGAGGATGTGCCTGATGATTCACTCTGCGGTGCATTACCAGGTAGAGCTCTTGACACCTCACCTGAATGGCACGTGCTATCATTAAAGGCACTTTCACCTATTCCATTATTAAACCCTGGGGATACGGTTTGGTGGCACCCGGACGTTACCCATGCAGTAGAAAATATTCATGCAGGGAAAAATTATAGTAATGTCATGTACATTGGATCTTCACCATTATGCAAAAAAAATAGTGATTATCTATCGATTCAAGGTAAGTGCTTTTTGAAAGGGGAGAGTGCTCCCGATTTCGCCAATGAAAATTATGAAGTAAATTATCTGAATAGGGCTACAATGGATGATTTATCCGATCTGGGTAAAAAACAAATGGGCTTTACTCCCTGGTAAGATTATAGGTATTATAAAAAATTATATAATAAGGGTATTTCTAGCTTTCTTCATTCTATCTTTTTTTGGGTGTGATGAAAAAAAACAACTTATCCATGCTGGAGTTTCCGTAATTAATATTACGCCACCTCTAAATTTAAATCCGATCCTTGGAGGATATGGTGATCGAATGAGTCAACCAGCTATAGGAGTTCATGATTATATTTATGCCAAGGCAATTGTATTTAAGGATCAGGATAAACGTTTTGCAATTGTAACTGCAGATATGCAATCATTTCCACCTTATTTCAAATCGCAACTTGTGGATTCATTACAAGAATATGGTTGGAGTGATAATAATATATTGCTATTACCAAGCCATTCACATACCAGCATTGAAATGATGTCTTTGCATATGAATAATAACTTCAATATTCCACAGATTGGTATTTTTAATAATGATGTACTTATGTTAACGATTGAGAACATTAAAAATGTAATTTTAGAAGCACAGCAAAACTTGCAGCCAGTCACCATTGGGACAGTCAGACAAAAACTAAATGGTTGGAATAGAAATCGGCGAAAAGGCAATAGTATAGTTGATAATGATCTTACCATAACAAGAATCGATCGAATGGATCAATCACCATTAGCAATATTGATTAATTGGACTGCTCATCCAACATTTATGGGACCAGAAGATATGGAATTTTCTGGTGGATGGCCTGGGAGTCTACAACGGACTATAGAAGATTTATCTGAATCCAATACAACGGTATTCTATTATAATGGAGCGGAAGGAGACCAAAGCCCTACTCCACGCTTAGAGGGTGCAAAAAATTGGGAGCAAGCAAAAACGTATGGTGTAGATTTAGGTTATTTGTCATGGGATTTAGTTCAAAATATTCAAACAAAACCCGTATTCAATTTTGATTACTATCAGTTTGATATAGCGTTGCCTCCACGTAGTTGGCACCCTACGTTTATGATGACAGGAGGTAAGGAATATGGAATTAATAGCGATCAAGCTGATTATATAATCAATCTATTATTTCCAGATAGCACATCAAGTACTTTTTTTAATATTGGAGATTTATTGATTGTTGGAGTTCCTGGAGAAATGACAGCTGAATTAGGCATTGTGATTAAGGATAAAGTTCATGAAAAAATAGAAATAGAATTTGTGACTATTGGTGGTCTAGCCAATGAATGGATTAGTTATATGCTATCAGAGGAAGAATATGAAAAAGGCGGGTATGAGACGAGTGTTAGTTTTTATGGACCAACGCTAGGACCTTTGGTTGTACATAAGATTATTGAAAGCGCAGAACTATTTCATCATTATTGATAAAGAATTAAGAACATAATTATTTTTCGTATAAGATTGTAATTTCAATATCATATGATTAATCAAATGATTCAAAAATGAATTCAAAATATTTAAATATTATTCAATATCACTATTCTATGTTTAGAATGGTAATTCTTTTTCTATTCATTATTATCCTTATTCCTGAGGGATTATTTGCTAAGAAAAAACCTTTCATAGGTAAAGACAGATATAGTCGGAAGATATCGGAAGGGATTGAAAATAATGGGGATACGCTATCCGTGACATATTATGCATTTCATCCATTTCAAATCGATACCACAAAAATGGCTACATCTGATGTTTTTGGGCAATTAACTCAACAAGAAATAGATATATTTAAAAATTTTGGTGATAAATACAGTTTTGGCGATAGAGAACCGCAAGAGTTGTATGTAGTTCAAGGGAGTCAGATTGATAGCATCTTTATAGATGGGATGCTGAATTTCAAGAAAGTTGTTATCCCATCAGATGCAAATAAGAAATTTAGCCATTATTATGAGAAAGGATTAAAAGAGGGAGAGTGGATAGAGTGGTTTGTTGATGAAACAGCAAGAGAGATATATCATTATAAAAAAGATTTATTAGATGGATCCTATGCTATTTTTGATTCTGCGAGTGCTCAGAAAATTATTGAAA
>NZXC01000013.1 GCA_002701785.1 Fidelibacterota bacterium | reverse complement strand
TGACCACCCCCCTTCGTTTTCACTCCGTTGGGGTCTCTTTTGGTTGAGATTATGGATTAGATTATCTTTAATTAGTCACTCCGCAAGGGAGTGGATACCTTTAGTCCGCCGAATTAAGTCCGCCAAGTGGCAATTCTTGGCACAAACCTACCTCGTGCTTGGAACTGTATATAATATTAAATTGAGTAAATATTTTAAGACTGATAATAGACAAGAGCCCCTCAATAATCTTGGTATATCGAGAGGCTCTTATTATCTTTCGCACCCATTATTGGGCCCTTAGCTCAGTTGGTTAGAGCAGCGGACTCATAATCCGTTGGTCCGGGGTTCGAGTCCCTGAGGGCCCACTATCAAATTATCCCTTCTTTAGTTTTTTCTTTATCAGCTTTTCTCAAAACAATTATATTTGTAATTAACTTAGATTCCACATTATAAAAGATGTTATTTAACCAATTATCTAATTTAATTATTACTAATGCCTCTTGATTTCCAAATGAAAGACAAAGATGGAAATCTAATTTATGATTCAAATAATTATATCCATAAATCAGAAGACAAAGAACCAGTTGACATAGATAGTGAAATAGCATTTGAAATAAAAACTGACGATTTTAAAAAGATGGGGTTTGATGGAATTATTTCATTGGTTCAAGAAATTGCTGAAGATCAAAAGATTTTTGATCAGATGATAAAAGCATTGAAAAATGAAAAAAACCTTGCAACAGAAGATATACAGAATGCCCGAAATGATACAATTTTTGATAAAGTAAAACGGATTATAGAATTAGATATTTGGGCTGAAGCTATTATGGTAGCATTACGAAGCGCAAATCGTGATCGATTAGGAGACTGGTGGATGTTCAATAACATGGATTTTTATTATCAATGCAAAAAAGATTATTTTAGCCAAAACGGTTTAGATGAAATGTATATTATTTCTCAAGTACAATCCTGGAAAGAGAAAGCAAAAGATCATATAAACGAAATACGGAAAGACTGGACATCTGTTATGGATAGAAATCTATTGATAAGACATTTAGAGGACCCTGAATATGGGCCTAGTGTTGATGAACGACTCCGAATGCGAACAGTTTTATTTAATAAGAGCAGAGATGAATGGATAAATATCGCTTTGGATAAAAAGAACTTTTTTAATACAATAAAACACTATGTTGTTAAAAGCGTACTTACAGAAAAACTTTTCTCGGAGGAAATAAAAATCTTTTATGGAAAGCAATTACATAAATCATTGGTAGTTATGTTATGGACAACGCTTGAACGAGAATTTGCACATAAAGATGGAATGTTCCATAATATTGAAGCTCTTACCAGAGGAAAATTTAAATTAGATAAAGATATTGATAGCGGTGAAATATCGATGAAGATTGATTATAGAAGAAGATTTTAGCATCAATTTTTATTAATTTAAAATGGAATCAATTAAGGAAAATATTGACCAACTAATTTGGGATTATCCTAACCCATTTACAGTATCTATAAAAGTTTCCAATAATGAAATTGATCAATTAGGCCATGCAAATAATCAAGTATACCTTGACTGGATGATGAAAGCAGCATATGAACATTCTGAAAGTTTAGGTTTATCCGTAAATGATTGTTTATCTATAGGCGTAGCCATGGTAGCAAAACGACATGAAATAAATTATTTATCTGCAACCTTTATAAATGATAATCTAATTGTTGGTACCTGGATAGCAACAAATGATAATCGTTTTCGAAGTATGCGCAAATATCAAATCATTCGTATGGATGATCAAAAGACAATTTTACGGGCTGAAACAGATTGGGTGTCACTGAATATAAAAAATGGTAAACCACAGCGAATGCCAGATGAATTTATTCGCTGTTATCAACCTACCATTACATAGTTTTATTTATACTTTACTACGGATATTCGACTGCTATTTCCTGCTGAATCAAATGAACGTAGTTTCACATTTTTTGTGACTTTCACAGGTTTTTCATACAAAGTAGACTTTGCTGTAGGGTCAGCGCCATCCATGGTATAACGAATTTCGAGACCGGGAAATTCAGTATTTGCTTTTAAAAGATCATCCTCAATTACTGCGCCTGGTGTAGGTACTCTATAATTAAATCCACCAAAAATTGAATACAATCTTGGAAGATCTTTTCTTGCAATAGTATTAGCAAAAATATTCCATGATTTTAACATTTCTTTTTCTCGAGACTTTTTGTCATCTATTGTTTCCCATTTTCGCTCTTTCCAAGCTGTCTCAGAAAACCCAATAATCTTTGGCAAATAAAAATATTCTAGCATCCCATCGCCTTTGATAGTTTCACTCCAAAGTTGTGCCTGAACCCCAATAATATTCTTTTTATTTTTCTCTTTTAAACGCTCTCTATCTTTAAAAGTATTATCAACATCAATTGGTTTCCCGCTAGTCGTTGTTGTTGTTGTCTTAAATAAATCAAGGGGGGCTGTTTCAAAAGCATCTTTGGTATTATTAAAGCCGCCCCAATATAAACCTGGCTCTTTAGGGTCTTTATCATAAGCAAAATCAAAATAAAAATCTGTAACATTGCACAACACTACTTCATAACCATGATTTGCTAAGCGATAAGCTAAATCTTCTTGTCCCCAGGCATTAATCCAAAAGTAAGGAATCACTTTATTATTTATAAATTCAGGATTGATCTCTGTCCCTCCCCCATCTCTATTTTCCATCCTTTTCAAAACAACTTCTTCCCAACCACCAATTTTTACATTGTAATCTTCCAACATTTTAACTGCTCTGCGGAAAAAATTTATTTGAAGATCCATCGGATGTATCTTTTTATCCATAGATTCTAAGAGATCATTAATCATCGGGGAATCTGACCAGGATCCCTGGGGAACTTCATCTCCTCCTGTATGAAAAAAAGTAAATGGTACATCTGCTTCATTATATAAATCGCTAATACTTTTTATAACTGTACTATAAAATTTATATACTGATTCTCTTGCTACATTTACTACATTATCATCATAACCTTGTGCAGAATAATATTTTGACTGTTCATTTGGATCAATTAAACGGTATTCATTGGCTAAGGTTTCTTCTCCTTTTTCCATATAATATTTATATCTTGCCTCCATAGCCTTAATTGCCGCTCTTGCATGTCCAGGAAAATTAATCGTTGGAATGACCTTAATATGTCTTTCAGTTGCATATTGAAGTATCTCTATAAAATCTTCTCTTGAATAAAACCCACTCCCAAATGTGTTTTCTTCATAGGCATTGGGTCCACTACCATACGATGGATGTAGAGCAGCTGCTTCCTTTGAATTGTGTTGACGCTGTCCTCCTACTATTGTCAGTTCTGGCAATTCTTTAATTTCAATACGCCATCCTTCATCTTCAGACAAATATAACTGTAAATGATTCAGCTTATAAAAAGACATGATATCAAGAAGCTTAAAAACTGCCTTCTTTGAAAAGAAATTTCTACATACGTCCAAGTGCTGACCGCGGTAAGGAAAACGGGGAGCATCTTCAATGTAAACATTGGAAACTTCTATGCTTGACTGAGGTGATTGAAAAACATTAATAGGTAACAAAGCCATAAAACTTTGTATGCCATAGAATACTCCCGCAGGATCAGATCCAGTAATCATCAAACCACTATCAGAAGAAATTTCTAAGACATATGCTTCTGAGGATACTTTATTAATTGAAATTGGTTTTGTTATTAACACAATTGCTTTCCCGCCTTTATAGTCCTTTTGAAGTATTGAAAACTTTCTTCCAGTAAGTTGTTGCAATTTATCTCTAAGATATTTTGCTTCAGACTTAAGATCCGCACTATAATAAATTTGCAAGGCATCATTTATTAATAAGCTGCCATCATTTGAATTTATTTTAAATGGAGTGGGTATAATTTTGTGAACTTCATCTTCACCCAATAATGAAAGATTATTGTTCGATAGAAAACGATTTTCTGGGTTTGGAATTGGTACTACATCATTTTTCCCTCTATTAATCTTTTCCGGCTTATCAAATGGTAAAATAGAATAGTCTGTTATCTTTCTTATATCTTTTTCATTTCCATCCTGATCATACAAAACTAAATATGGATATAATGGAGCATCTGTTTCCTTAATTATAAAGTGTGACATATCATATTGAATTGTGATTTGATCACCAGGAGGTAATGAAAAAGATTCGTTAGGAGTAATAGAATACCAATCACCATTAATTTGATTGATATTCGCATTTGAATTAGAATGATTGGTTACTCTTCTTGGGCTTTGTGAGTAGAAAATTGCCCAACCCTTATTTCCTAACTTCTGATTTGTAGTATTATGTATGGTGAACGCTGCTCTACCTGAAGATTTCCCTTCAAGATAATTAGAGATCATCCCCCAGGTAAGTTTATAATTCATTGCTTTTTTTGCTTCTTGGTTGTTCTTATTAGAACAACTAAAGGAAATAACTATTAAAATATTTAGAAATATATATTTATTCATATGCAAATGTAATTAGTTTTATAAATATATATGTTAATTATACAGTACAAGTCATATTTTTAATCCCTTAAAAACATGAGGAAAATTATGAAATCCAAAATTTTATTCTTTATTACTCTATATATTTTTATATCCGGGTGCACAATGGTTAATCATAGCGTTCCAACATCTATGATTTATTTAAGTGATTTGAATATTTCTGATGAGGTTTGGGGGCAAGCAAAATCAACTAAGATCCTTGGAATTGACTTTAAAAGATTAATGAAAAGAAATATTGAATCTGCAAATGTTGGTTTATCTACTACTAGTATTCCATTAATTACAGCAAATATTGGACCTACTGCTGTTCAAACTATTGGATTGACAATTATTGATACGGAGTCGCTGGCATTAAATGATTTGCTAAACAAAAATAAAGAATATGATATTTTAATTAGCCCAAAGTTTTCAAAAACAACGGAGGGGTTTTGGCCTATTTATTGGACAGAAACTGTCATGGTTAAGGCGCGTGTTGGTACAATAAAGTAGAAAAGAAACCGAAAAATGAATGTAAATATTGCATTATTATCAATTAGCTTAATCGCAATTTTTGGATTTATCTCTGAATCATTATTCCGTCGAACAAATATCCCTGATGTAATTTTTCTTATAATTATTGGTTTTCTTATTGGTCCAAATGGATATGGATTTACATCTCCTGAAGATCTTGCTTCTTTTGCTCCAATTGTTACTACATTTACTTTATTAATTCTAATTTTTGATGGTGCTTTTAATATCAATCTATCATCATTAATTAGAGAATTTTCCTCGAGTCTAGTATTAACTATCTACAATTTTGTTCTTTCAACTATTGTTGTTGGCGGAATCTTTTTCTATATCCAAGAATTTCATCTTGGTGGAACTACAATGATGGCGGCTATGATAATTGGCTTTTCTCTTGCCGGAGTATCTTCTTCTTTTGTTATCCCTATATTGAATCAAATTCGGGTTGGGGGAAAATTATTTTCTAGATTGGCCCTTGAGTCAGCTCTTACGGATGTATTTTGTATTGTGGCAACATTATCTGTTATTGAAGTGTATACAACTGGAATTTTTGGGATTCAAAAAATACTTACTTATCTTATTACGTTATTTGCAATAGCAGGTTTTATTGGTGCGTTGGGTGGAATAATTTGGATTGTTATCAGAGTTTTTGAAGAACAAAACTATATCATAACCATAGCTTATTTAATCCTGATTTATTTAGCGACAGAATACTTTGGGGGGAATGGTCCTATAGCTGCTTTATTTTTTGGATTAATTTTAAATAACTCTAAACAGCTATCCTCAATTAAAGAAGGTATTCTTTCCCGTTCAGTTGAAGAAAAGCAAAAAGCAGTTCAAGGAGAGCTGGGGGTAGCAGTCACATCTGCGAACGAGGAAAAATTCTACCATTTAATTTCATTTTTTCTGAAAGCATTTTTCTTTATATATGTTGGCATACTACTGGATATAACAGATCAAACAGCTCTACTTGTAGGAAGTATTTTATCTGTATTAATTATGGTTATTCGAATGGCTTCTATGCCATTAACAAAAGGAATGCCAGGGGCTCAGCGAAAACTGGTAAATGCTGTGTTCGCACGTGGACTTGCTGCTGCTGTACTGATTCAAGCGGTAATTCAAGCTGGAATGCCGCAAGCAGAGTATCTTGCCAGGGTCGTATATGTTGTGATTATTGGGACAATTATATTAAGCTCATTTAGAGTGTTTATTTTGAGATTAAGCCTATCAAAAAAAAATAAATAATTATTTATAATTTTCTTTCCTAGTCCAAACTTTCTTTAAATAATTTTTTGCCTCTTTACTACCAAGATCCGAATATAGCTTATCATATAATTCCTCTCTATTCATCTTATTTGCTTTTTTTGAAGCTTCTTTAATATTCTTTTTATTAATAAGCGCCTTTGATACATTTCCGACTCCAGTATTATAAGCGGGAATCGCGCAGATATAAGCACGTTCATCATCGCGTATATCAGAAAAATAATGATGTCTAATCATAGAAAGATATGCACATCCAAGTTCAACATTGTTCCTTGGCTTATATAAATATCTACCTGATATAAATTTGTCTTTTTTATAAATCCATTGATATGCATCTCGTGCGCCTGTTTTGGGGACCAACTGCATTAATCCATAGGCAGGAACATGTGATTTGGCTTTTGGATTAAAAGCAGACTCTGTTTCTGCGATAGCCAGTGCAATTTCGGTAGGAATATTAAATCGCCGCGCTTCTATCTCTATGAGCTCTTTATATCTTTCTCTACGCTTTTCCATATGGTCATCACTCAATGGTATTTTAATAGAAATTATTGTTCGTTTTTTCCCATCTTTCGCAAAATGCATTCTTACTTTTTTTGTTTGGTCACCAATAAGATCCTTAGCCGCGCTGAGTGTATTTCCAACTCCCTCTACAGCCTTTCCTCCTGCATCAACTAACTGGCCTTTTAATATAGGCTGCCCATCATCTCCTTTTTCTTTTAATAATTTCGATAATTTTTCTGCAAATGAAGAATTAATACTATCATCACTATTCGCATCATCCTGAAAAACAAGCATAGTTAGTATATTCAATAATCTAGGGTTAATTGAAAAAAGGTTTTTTTGCACTTTTACTTTAGCTACAAATTGCTTCTCTAAATCTGAATCATATTTGGAATCATAAGAATCGTATTTGGGATCTTCTTCATCTACAATTACTTCAATAGTAACCTCTCCCTTTTCAAAATCAACAATCGTTCTTGATGAAAGATCTTTGCTATAGGAAACATACGATTTTGATGTTGACTCTTTGTACGTATCCCATTTCTTTTCAACAGCGTTTTTGAACTTTTCTCTTTTTTGCCTCAATTTTTGTTCTGACTCTTCAAACTTGTTTGTCACTTTTACATCATCCAATCCAAATGGATCTATACCATTTAAAGAGATTGTTGAATTATTCTTGGGTCCAAAAAATGCACTAATAATGAATACTACAGGAACTAAGGCAATAAGAGAATAAATAATCAGTGAAATTTTATTTTTCATTTTTTAATCAATTTAAGATCCTAAAAAGGTACCCTGTTTTGTTATTCATGATCAATATAATTTATCTAGAACTTGTTACTCAACACCCATTAAGTAATACACATAACAATTGGCGCGTTATATCTTTTCAGGATCAATAAGTTCCATATTTTTTACCTATTAAAATGCAATTGTGATAACAAGCACAAAAACACTATTTGTTAATAATTTACTGGAACTGAATCCCTACTAGGTATGTAAAACATTACGATTGCAAAGAAAAGCAATCAGAAACAAAATGAAAAAGGAGTATAAAATGAATAAATACAAAACAAATCGTGGCAGAGTAGTTTTCGTAACGCTTTCTTTCAGTATCATAGCAGGTTTAATGATATTGAGTGCCAATAATAATGCACCAGAATTATCTTATGAAGCTTCTCATGAAGAACCTTCACAGGAAGTTGTATTAGATGATCGTGCTGATAAATATATTGCGGAAGCAATAGAAGCAATTGATGTAATAATCGAGGAAAACTTAAGTGTTGAAGAAGAATTAGATTCTTCAGATCCATCAACATTTAATGAAGCATTTTCTCAAGCTCGTGCTCTTCTTGGATCAGGTCATGAATTCACCTGGAAAGGACAAGAATACACGACTTCCTACGCAGAAGAACTTGCTGCTAATACTGCACCAGTAGAAGATGAAAACGATGAATTAGAATCAGAAGATGATGGCGAAATAAAATTCACTGCTGACGATGAAGAGGATGTTTATTCAGCTGTTTTAGAAACTAAGGACTAAGTCAGCTATTGGAGAACATCACGCATACAATCCAATAAACGGGTCTGAAGAGTTCAGGCCCGTTTTTGGTTAACAGATAATTAGAAAAAGAAAAAAATGAAATACATACTCTCAATATTCTTAATGCTTATATTTGTTACAGAACACTATTATCCTATTACTAAATCTAATGCAGTTTCTCAGGATATAATTATAAACAAAAATAATATTTGTTTAAGTGCATGTGATTTCCCAATAGAATCATCAGATAAAAATATTGTGAATGATATATGGGAGATATTTAAAAATGAATTAAGCTGGAATACGTATAATAATAAAGCTGAAATACAAAACGAGATTAATCGAATCAATAATCATGGCGCATGGTATTATAATTATTTGTCCGAACAAGCCCGGCCATATTTACATTATGTTATTCAAGAAATAAAAAACAGAAAACTTCCTATAGAATTAGCTTTATTGCCATTTATTGAAAGCAACTATGATCCTAATGCTTTCTCGCATGGTAGTGCAGCGGGGTTTTGGCAAATTATTCCAAGTACTGCCCGACAATATGGTGTGCCAATTAATAGCTGGTATGACGGCCGAAGAGATATTGTATTATCAACAAATGCAGCTTTAGATTATTTAACGCGTCTTCACAAATATTTTGATGGTGACTGGCTACTTGCAATAGCAGCATACAATGCAGGTGAAGGAACAGTATCATATGTTCAAAAAAGAAATGCTGCCTGGGGGAAAAATACTGATTTTTGGTCTTTAAACTTGCCGAATGAAACGAAGCAATATGTTCCCAGATTTCTAGCATTAATTCATATAATTAAAAATAGTAGTGCGCTTGGAATTGATTTACCAGAATTAATAAATGCAGAACAATTCAAAATTTCTTATTGGCCAACACAAATTGATTTGATTGCATTGGCTGATATATTAAATATTTCCCTTAAAGAAATTTATAAACTAAATCCTGGATTTAACTATTGGCAATCCGCTCCTGATGGACCTCATCAAATTCTTATTCCAATTAAAGATTCTAACTATATGAGTGAATTAATTAGTGAATTACCAATTAATAAAAATATTCAATGGATTCATTACAGAATTAGAAGTGGGGATTGTCTAAGTAAAATTGCAAAAATGTTTTCAACGTCCGTATCAATAATTAAAAAAGTGAATAGATTATCAACAAATAGAATTATAGTTGACCATGAACTATTAATTCCAAAAGTTGTGAATGATACAATTAATAATGATAATCATAAACCACATTATACTGAATACAAAATAAAACGCGGAGATTCACTTTGGGATTTAAGCAAAACGTTTAATGTGTCAATAGATAAGATTGCAATATGGAATGATATTAATAAAGAAGAGTTTTTAAAAATTGGAAATACCATAAAATTATATGTGTGTGTAAACCAACATGACATTTCAAGACCCGAAACAATTCAAAAAGTTGCTTATCATGTAAAAAATGGCGATTCCTTAATTCGTATCGCTAACCGATTTAATGTATCTGTATCAGAATTAGTTGCGTGGAATCTAAAAGTGAAGAAACAACCAGGACTTATTTACCCTGGACAATATCTTGTTATCTATGTTGATATTACCCAACAGCATTTCGATGCTTAATTAAATATTTTTATCATCACCATAAAGCATACATAAATATGCACGATAATATTGAATCTGCTATTTTAAACCCCTTGGGTTTTAAAATAGGGGTCGGGATATCATTTTGAATAACTTCTGAAGTTCCATTGATCTTTATCAGGTTTATAATAATTAATTAGAAACAATAGACTAATTGTACAGAAAAGAAAAATAATCCCACTAGGTGTTCGCATTGTCCAATTAGTCCAAGGCCAAGGCCAATTAAAAAATGACCAATTCATATAAAAATAAAAAACAGTATTAATACATAAAGTATGTCTTATAAAACTCATTCCATTCGAATGATTATTTTGATTTCTTATCAATTTTAGAGAGAACCAGGTAATGAAGATTAAGGGAATAAAAAAATATATTACCCAACCTGTTATTAATGAAACATCATTTGTTCTATAAGCCAAATATCTTAAGGTTTTACCAGCAATTGGTAGTGCAGTAATTGGTAAACATATAAGATATGGCCATGCTCGGCCCCCTATGATTGCAACGATTGGAATAATTCCCATAGTGATTGCGCGATCTGCAAACCAATCAAATGTAGAAAAAGAAATAAAATTCCATGTTAGAAGTGCAATAATATGAACAACCAATAATACTAGTTCATTTTTAAATCCAAGTTGAAATGAGTTGTTATTATCATTTGATGAAATATGATGTCTATTATACCATAAACCAAACGTGATGATAAATGCAAAAACAGCACCAAAAGTTATTTCCATCATATTCCACCAGTTTATATATGGATAAATAGAAGAAAGAAATCCATTTTTAATAACATTGGCATTCCATGCATGATAAGCTTGCACGCATTGTCCGAGTGTAAAACCAAGTCCTCCTGCAAACATGCCCCATACTGTCATATTTCTAGCTAAAATATCTTTTTTTAAAATAGATATATAAAAAAGTAAAAAAGAAAGCGCCAAGGCTAATCCACCCCATTGTTCTCTTCTTGGTTTTAAATTTTCTCCTGGCTCCCAGTACCAGTCATCAGAAAAATAAATAAACGGTAATTTTTTATTTTCCGGATCAAAAGGCTCATTTAGAATATATATACCAAGATATAAAAAAAATACTGATACAAATAAAATTAATATAATTTCAATTGGCGAATATTTTTTACCTCCTAAACCCAACCCTAAAAACAACCCAAAAAACCCAATCCAAATAGACCCTTTGATAAATGTTCCAATTAATCCCCAACGCAAAGCAGCAATATTCCCTATTAAGGGAGGATCTTGAGTTAGGCCCAAAGTCTGACCATACGTCATAGAACCTCCAAAACCAATTGCTACTGTAGCAAGTGCAACAGCTTTGGCAGCATCAATAGAGCTAAATTGATATGCAAAAAAATATACAACTACTAATGCAACTAATAGTCCAGCTAACATTGCTCCAGTTTCATGCCCATATTGTCCACGTATGCCCCACCCCATTCCTCCAGCTAAAGCTGCAAAACACATCGGCACAAGGGGGTTTTTAATTGCTGGAAACATTATTTGCTAGCATCTAATGAAACATAATGTTGCCAAAACTCTACAGATTTTGCCCAGTCTTCACTTGAATAATTTGCTCTAGTTCCTCCAGATAATTCTAGTTGGTTTCTCATCATGGTTACTGGCCCCATGGGCATATAATTGACTCCTTCAGGGACTGCGTGAAAACTGATCAACTCCCATTCGAAATCTGTAGTGTGCTCATCATTTTCAGATAAAACATCATGATGATATAATATCAATTCAACTTTTCCAGCGGGAAGCAGTTCCCCACTTTCCGCTCTTATTTGAATGTAAAAATCTTCACCTTCTCTCCTTTGAACATATTTTGCTAACAATGTTGTTTTAGAATCAATTCGTACAAATGGNCANATAAATTNNTNANTTAAGNTTNNGTCTACATCAATNATNCGNACNCCTTTNCGATANCCTTCTNTAAAANNNCCTNATNCCATTTGTTGTTCAGCATNNTCAGCAATNTCNTGAAAAGATANTTNNTTTGTAAANGATTTTCCAGATCCTTCTTTTTGNCGAAGNACAAAATCNTTTACTGCAACANGTTCATTCATATATNATNTCTCCAATTTCTTTACTTAAATATATTTTGTCATTTTGAAGAATAATAGTTTTGATCGAANTTCTTTTTNGGTATTTAAATGATAAAACTTGTTTTATTNNGACATGGAGAAAGCCAATGGAATTTGGAAAATCGTTTCACAGGNTGGACGGATGTTGATTTAACTNCAAAAGGAGAATTNGAAGCGAAGACTGCTGGGAAAGTTTTAAAAGANAATCNGTTTGAATTTGATCTTGTTTANACATCTGTTTTACAAAGAGCTATNAAAACCATGGANATTTGTTTATCTGAAATGGGAATTGATAATATTCCAATTGAATATAGTTGGAGATTAAATGAACGTCACTATGGAGCTCTTCAGGGATTAAATAAATCTGAAACAGCAGAAAAATTTGGGGATGAGCAAGTCTTACAATGGCGTCGAAGTTATGACATACCTCCTCCACCTTTACAGAAATCGGATNCACGTTGGTTAGGAAATGATTCAAATTATGTCAGTATGGATCGAGATAATATCCCATTGTCTGAATGCCTGAAAGATACAGTTAATAGATTTTTACCATATTGGAACAATACAATAGAGCCTTCAATACAAAATGGAAAAAAGGTAATGATAGTGGCGCATGGGAACTCATTGCGTTCTTTAGTAAAACATCTTGATAATATATCTGATAATGATATTATTAGTTTAAATATTCCAACAGGAATACCTCTTATTTATGAATTAAATGGTGATCTAAAACCAATAAAAAATTATTATCTAGGCAATCAAGAAGAGATTGAAAAAGCTATTTCTTCAGTTAAAAATCAAGCAAAAACTTAATTACTTTTATTCTTGTACAATTGCCAATCCTGTTGGCATATGCACATTATTCATATTCGTTTCTCCATCCATGTCCATATTTATATCTGCAAAGAAAATACTATGTAATAACATCATTGATTCAGCATCTACAATATATACAGCATCCCCCATTGATGAGCTTACCAATAATCTAGTATCATCAGCTGTAATAGCTATACCATGAGGCATAATAAGGTTTTCAATTGTAAATGTTTTNGTATCGCCACTTGAAAGATCAGTTTTAANTACATTGTTTGACATNCTATTAGTNGTATACAGATATCGATCATCTTTTGATATAGCCATATGCCAAGGCATCATTCCTGTAGAATAATATTTTATGCTATCTCCATTTAATGTATCAAAAACCCTCACCTCNCCCTTTCCTGAACAGGAGACAAAAAGTTGAGAGTTATCATTATTTAAGANAATCTCCAACGCGTTGTATATATTATCATTAATTTCATAATTANCTGGGACATCATAGCCTAATTGGAAATTTTGNGATTGATAATTGGTAGGCCCAAATGTAGATGTAGGAATTTTGAAAAAGTGAGAAGCCTCATTGCTAGCCACCCATAGTGTAGATCCGTCATTGCTAAGAGCTATTCCATGNGGGGAGGAAGCNCCTACATCCTCAGTATTTAAAATTNTCATAGATTGNGCATCTATTTGATGAATNAGCTGAGAATTAGTTCCATCCATGCCCATACTTGGCATTGGCATGAACCGTGACACATATAAAATTTGTCTTTCACGNTCTATATCCATTAATGCCGGTTGGTTCCCAACAAAAACTGAGTCTAACAATTGATCTGTATCTAAGTCAAATTTACATATATATCCAGAGGATATTAGTGTCACATACCATGTGCGATGTATCTCATCAATTACAACATAATGCGGTCGGTCGCCTGTATTAATAAAATCCACTTCTACTTCATTGATTAATTCACCATGGTCAACGTCAATTATTGCAATCTTATCAGAGCCTTGAAGCGNCACATAAGCCTTTGTGTATTTTTCATTAGNTNCATCATTCTCTNNACATGATATAAAAACNAANAATGTAAGTAGAACTAATTTTCTGAAATTATTTATCATTTTTACACTTGTTATTTATCTTATTGTAATTAAAATANTNGATAAAATTTAAAAACAAATTTTATCTAGTATTTTAATTTCATTTAAATTGTATAATTAAGTGGTTATAATTTATTAAAAAAGAAATTTAATCTATGTCAAATACAATTATAAAACCTCATGGTGGCAAACTATGTAGTCATATACCTGATAAGGGATATCTTAATAAAATTAAAAATGATATTCTTCAATTAAAATCATGGACCTTAACAGATAGGCAATTATGTGATATAGAATTGATATTAAATGGAGGGTTTTCTCCNTTAGATGGCTTTATGAATCAGGATGATTATAATAGTGTATGTGAAAAAACAAGATTAGATAATAACCTTCTTTGGCCTATCCCNATNACGTTAGATATTAGCAACACACTAGCTGATAAATTAGAAACNAATGAAAAAATAGCNCTTAGGGATAAAGAAGGGTTTGCTATNGCTTTATTAACTGTTAATGATATATGGAATCCTGATAAAGAAAAAGAAGCNCACCATATCTATGAAACAGAAGACACATATCATCCAGGNGTAAATATTTTATTAAATGAAACTCACTCTACTTATGTTGGTGGCTCAATAGAAGGCATTCATAATCCAAAACATTATGATTACCCAGAATTAAGANATACTCCGCTTCAGCTTAGAGAATTCTTTAATAAATTGGGGTGGAGCAATATCATTGCTTTTCAAACACGAAATCCTATGCATCGAGCCCACGTAGAGCTAACAAAAAGAGCATTAAATGAAAACAATGCAAAACTTTTGATTCATCCTGCAGTTGGATTAACAAAGCCTGGAGATGTTAATCATTATACTAGGGTTCGATGNTATGAGAATATTATGAATAAATATAATAAAGATATGGTTGCGTTAAGCTTATTGCCTTTAGCAATGCGAATGGCTGGNCCACGAGAAGCTCTATGGCATACAATCATTCGAAAAAACTATGGATGTAATTATTTTATTGTTGGAAGAGACCATGCGAGCCCTGGATTAAATANAGATAAAANACCATTTTATGGTCCTTATGATGCACAAAAAATATTAAATGAACATTCAAAAGAACTNGAGATGAATATTGTNCCATTTAAACAATTAGTTTATGTGAAAGAANANCGGTCTTTTATGGNAATAGATGAGGTCCCTAATGACTGTACTGCTTTATCNGTCTCTGGTNCAGAATTACGTGATATGCTAGATGAAGGAAAAGAAATTCCAGAATGGTTTTCTTATCCTGAAGTTGTTGAAGAATTGCAAAAACAGCGTCCTGCTCTTTCAAAAAGAGGATTTACTATTTTNTTTACTGGATTATCTGGATCAGGAAAATCAACCCTTGCTAANGGNNTCTTAGTAAAATTGCTTGANGAAGGACGTAGGCCAGTAACCTTGCTTGATGGGGATATTGTTCGCACACATCTTTCNAGTGAATTAGGATTTTCTAAAGAGCACCGATCCCTAAATGTTCGAAGAATAGGTTTTGTTGCAAGTGAAATAACAAAAAATGGAGGAATAGCAATTTGTGCCCCGATTGCGCCATATCGATTAGACCGTCAATTTAATCGTAGTATTATAGCTCCTTTAGGTGGCTATATTGAAGTATTTGTAAATACCCCTTTGGAGGTATGTGAGCAACGGGATGTAAAAGGATTATACGCAAAAGCACGCAAAGGATTATTAAAACAATTTACAGGTATAGATGATCCATATGAAAAACCAGAACATGCTGAAATTGTGATCGATTCTAGCGATGAAAATCCAGAAGTTCTTGTAGATCAAATTTTAAATCAAATACATAAAATGGGTTATTGATTATTTTTCTGATAATTCAACTAATAAATCAATAGAAAAAATACCAGTAGTATGATTGTCCGCCCAAAGCGGTTTTAGGCCATAATATCCAACAGGAAGCACTTGTCTTAGTTCATAACTGGATTCCGTTTTGGGCTGAGATTCTGGTTTATACAAATTTCCTAGAGCATCTGTCTCTCCCTCACATCCTGCACATGGACATCTATCTCGCAAACGTCTTAAAGGGATAACAACTTCCGAACCATCTGAAAAATTCACTAAAAGCAAATCATTTAAGACATCAAAGTCTTTAATATTTTTATCATATTTTTTCATAAATATTAATTTACTATTTATAACTGGTAAATATTTATCAATAAATAATAGAAAATAATTTATCAAACATATTATCTTATGATTAATTTAATACACACCGTTATGTTATATTTATAATGGTATAATCAATTATGAATAGAAATCTAATTATAATTACAATGGTATTGATGGCGGTAGCAACAAGACTACTGCCACATCCTCCAAATATTGCTCCAATAACAGGTATTGCTCTATTTGCTAGCCATCGATTTGGAGATAAAAGATTGGCATTTATCATTCCAATATTATGTATGTTTATAAGCGATCTCTTTTTAGGATTTCATTCCACCCTACCATTTGTATACTTAGCATTTATTTGTATTTCTTTTCTGGGTATTTATTCTAAAAACATTCATAACGGTACAATACTTACAAGTTCTACCTTATTTTTTGTAGTTACTAATTTTGGTGTTTGGCTTTTAGGATATCCAAATACTATGGCTGGACTTATAAGTTGTTATACTTTGGCAATACCTTTTTTTGTTAATACAATTCTAGGTGATCTATTTTTTACTCATACCTTAAATTATAGTTTTAATAAAATAGAAATGAAGTATCCTGATTTAGCTTTAGAAGCTTAAGTCTCTCTCGCTTATCATTAATAAATGATAAAAAAACTATATTATCAATTCAAAAAATATAATATCAAAATTGCCAGAGAAAAGGCTGAAAGAAAGGGTGTTGTATTTGATGAAAAATTATATATTAAAAGGCAAGATGCTACATTGCCCATCTTATTGTATTATGGTTTCTTTATTTTATTTTCCGGGATATTCCCTAATGTAGTTCAATATATACCTTTTTGGGCTTTTTGGATTATTTTATTCATTCTAATTATTAGAGGGTTAAATAATTATTTTGGATGGATAAAAATTGAAGATGGATAGATAGATTGGATATGCACCCTCTAATTAAAATTGTCTGGATTGTATTAATCGGAATTATATTGATTAGTATCAAACGTATTTTTGATGAAAAAGGATGGAAAATAAGTAATTTTATTCGGATTAAAGATGATGATGAGCCGACAAAAAATTGAACTATAGGATTAAATTAATATAGTGAATGTGATTAGAAATAGTATATCAGATTTAATAGGTAATACTCCATCATATATCTTCCTTTTCTTAATAGCATCTACAGCAATTATCGTTGGGATTGAATGGGATATATCATGGCATGAAACAATTGGGCGGGATAAATTATTATCTCCTCCCCATGTTGTTGTCTATATTGGTGGGGTAATTTGCGGATTGACCTGTGCATACATGGCGTTGCGGCAAACATTTATAGATGAAAATCTATATAATCGTTATGTAGTTTTTTGGGGATTTAAAGCTCCTTTTGCTTGTTGGGTTTGTATATGGGGAGCAATTGCCATGCTAACATCTGCACCATTTGATGATTGGTGGCATAATGCATATGGTTTAGACGTACAAATAATTAGCCCCCCTCATTTAGTTCTAGCTGCTGGAATTTTTGCTAATCTTATGGGAAGTTTATTTCTTCTTATAGCAGAAAAAAATCTTGCTAAAGGTAAACAGAAGCATTTTCTTGAACTATTATATATGTATGCTGCGAGTTTAATTGTGGTACAATTCGCAATACTACTTACAGAATCAAGCTTCCATAATAAACAACATACATATGAATTTTATAAATATTCATTAATTATATATTCATTTCTTATTATTGCATTTCGTGTCGTAGGGAAACACAAGTACTCTGCAACGATAATTTCAATACTTTTTATACTGCATCGGTGCGTAATTATTTGGATTTTACCTTTATTTAAAGCTGAACCATTGCTAGGACCTATATACAGAGATATTGATCATTATGTTGCCCCCTACTTTCCAATTTTGTTAGTTGCACCTGCCATAGCTATCGATTTAATTCATAATAAATTCCACAAACCAAATAGGTTAATTAATGCTGTTATGATGGGAAGTTCCTTTTGCATTATCTTTTTTTTAGTTCAATGGCATTTTGCTGAATTTCTTTTATCAGAATATGCTAGAAACTGGTTTTTTGCAGGGGATAATACTTTTCCTTATTGGGCTAGGGTAAATGAAAATAATTATAAATTTTGGTTTCTTGATTGGACTCCATATGGACAAAGAACTGAAATGGAGAAAGTATCCATTAACAATTTTGGATTCTTAATTATTTTTACAATTATTTTTTCTTATTTAGGCTCACTTTTTGGTACATGGATAAAACAGGTAAAACGTTGATTAGAAAATATATATGTAGCGTATTTTTTCTATTCAGCATTTTACATGCTGATATTGGCCATAATAATGTCGTATATGAAGGGATGGCTGGTGATATCCCGATTCGAGTTTTTGTTAAGCTCCCTGGAGTTGTTCCTGGATTAGCCGATGTTTCAATTAAAGTATTTGCAGATGATATTAATAAGGTAACAATTCAACCCAAAAAAAAGGATAAGGATAGAAAAAGTAAATCTCCTCCCGCTGATATTGCTGATCCTGTAAAAGGTGAAAAGAATATGTTTTCTGCCCAGCTATGGTTAATGGATTTTGGCTCATATAGCTTGGATGTACGATTATATCAAAATCAAAATGTTCATCGGTCCTCCATACCCGTTAATTCTATCGCTTCAAAAGTAATAGAAATGAATCAAGGAACTTCAATTTTACTATTAGTTCTGTGTTCTTTATTATTTTTTGGTGCAATTAATATTATAAGGGTCGCGTATAAAGACAGCACGGAACTTCCTGGCAATAGTCCTAATCATAGTAAGATTATTAAATCATATATCGTAACAGCTTTAAGTCTAATAATTTTATCTATGATCATCTATGGTGGAAAAAATTGGTGGGATAAAATTGATATTGCGTATCAAAATAATATCTTTCAAACACTAGAAAACAATATTCAAATATTGAATAATGGAAAAGAAAGTTTTATATCTATAGAAATTATAGATGAGTTATGGAAACAAAACAGAATGTCTGATATTATACCTGATCATGGGAAAATTATGCATATTTATCTTATTAGTGATAACTATGAGATTTTAGCGCATGTACACCCTTCAAGAACTGAAAATGATGATATCTTTATTGTAAAAATGCCTCCCGTTGATTTTGGTACATATTACTTATTTATGGATGTCACCCATGCAACAGGTTTTTCACATACTATGACAAATAAAATTGAATATAATGAAGAGAATACTACTTTTACCGAATCTATAATTGATAGAGAGAGAGATTTAGATGACGCATGGGTAATAAATAATGAAGAAAACAGAATTACATGGAAGAATAAAAAACCATTTTACAAATCTGGAGATGATATTGATTTGGAATTCCAGGTTATGAATAATGGTAAACCAGCTATATTGGAGCCATATATAAATATGGGGGGGCATGCTGCACTATTAAAAAAGGACCAAACAGTTTTTGTTCATATTCATCCAATAGGGACAATTAGCATGGCATCACAAGAAATGTTTCAAGAAAACTATATCCAAGATATTGTGGATCAAGACGATATTTGTTTCTTTGGATTTGTCAATGATTCTTCAGAAAATTTTATCAATAATATATCACCAAATGGAAAAGTCTCTTTCCCGGCAATTAAACTGGAAAATACCGGTGAATATGGTTTGTGGGTTCAGGTAAAAAGTTCTGGAGAAGTAATTACTCAGAAATTTGATTTTGAAATAAAACTTTAATCAAATTAAAGATTTATAATGTTTAAAAGATTGCCTTTTCTATTTTTCATTTTTCATTTACTTATTAAAGCCCAAAATGACCCAGTGAATCGCAATAATTTTCAAATTGAAATATCGCCGACCAATGAAGAAATAATTATTGATGGAGAAAAAAAAGAAGAAATTTGGAAAAGCTCCCCGATTATTAAAGATTTTTTTAGAATAACTCCAGTTGATACAGGACTTGCAAGCGCTTNCACGGAAGTTCAGCTGACTTATGATGATAATAATTTATACGTTGCAATAATNTGTCATGATAAAATAACTGGTAAACGCCCAGTTGAATCGTTACGCAGAGATTTTAGTTTCCCTAAAAATGATAATTTTATCATTTTTATGGATACATATAATGATCAAACAAATGGATTTGCCTTTGGAGTATCTGCTGCAGGAGCTCAGTGGGATGGTATCCAAGCTGATGGTGGGGACGTTTCTTTAGATTGGGACTGTAAATGGTATTCGGCAGTAAAGCAACATGAGGCTTATTGGGTAGCAGAATTTGCAATCCCATTTCGAAGTATTAGATATTTAGAAGGAGTTGATGAATGGGGAATTAACTTTAGTCGATTTTCACTATTAGAAAATGAGAAATCTGCGTGGGCCCCAGTCCCACGACAATTTAAATCATCGACACTGGCCTTTACAGGAACACTGAAATGGGAAAATCCTCCACCATCATTAGGTACTAGATTTTCAATAATTCCATATCTTTCCAGTCAAACATTTGAAAATATTGATGCTGGAGAAAAAATTAGTTCAAATAGTGATTTTGGATTGGACGGAAAGATCACATTGTCAACATCCTTAAATGTAGATCTAACTGTTAATCCAGACTTTTCTCAAGTTGAAGTAGATAAACAAAGAACAAATTTGGATCGATTTGAATTATTTTTTCCTGAAAAAAGACAATTCTTTTTAGAAAACAGCGATCTTTTTGCAAGCCTAGGGAATAAACATATCCGGCCATTCTTTTCTAGAAGAATAGGTTTTAATAGCCCCGTAAAAATTGGTGCACGATTTAGTGGTAAAATTGGTTCAAATTATCGTTTAGGTATTATGAATGTACAAACAGAACCTGGGGATGATAATCTATCTAGTGTTTTTACAGTTGCAACGATACAGCGAAAAATGTTTTCTCGCTCAAGTCTAAGTACATTTATCGTAAATAAAAATTTAGATAATATAGATGATAACATTAGTTCTTATAATAGAATAGTAGGTCTTGATTTTAATCTTGCAAGTGCTGACAATTTATGGATTGGTAAGGCTTTTTATCATCATTCATTTTATAAAAATGCAGGCAATAAACCGTTTGCAACTACAGGTTCATTAAAGTATAACAATGGCGTATTATCTGCTGATATAGATTATTCTTTTGTAGGATCCGGATATGAAGCAGAAGTAGGCTTTGTTAAGAGGAATGGTTATCATCAATTTAGACCAAAAATTGAGTATAAATTTTATCCGAATAAAGGATCAGTTCAAAACCATGGTCCATCCATTAAACTTGATACATTTGTAGATGAAGATTTTGATCTAACTGATCAAGAAATTGAAATTAAATACATTATTAATTGGCGGAATCGGAGCAAATTTACATTTGACTTAGAAAATGGGTATGTCAAACTTAAAAGTCCTTTTGATCCTACAAATATAGGAGGAGATACTCTTTCTACAGGCACCGAGTATAATTGGAATGAGTTTTCTATAAACTATGTTTCCGATGCAAGAAAAGCGCTAAACTTTAGTTCTAATATCCGGTACGGTGGTTATTATAATGGGAAAAAGTTGTCTATTAATGGAAATTTAAATTATAGATTTCAACCTTATGTAAATTTATCTTTAAACACAACATATGATAAAATTGATCTACCTGATCCATTTAAAGATGTNGACTTTGTATTATTTGGTCCAAGCTTAGATCTAACTTTTACCAATAAATTATTTATTACGACCTTTATTCAATATAATGATCAAACAGATAATATTAATGTCAACTTACGTTTTCAATGGAGATTTGCGCCAGTTTCAGACTTGTTTATTGTTTATACAAATAATTCATATCCTGAAAATTTTCAAATTAAAGATAAAGCTTTNGTCGCAAAAATATCATATTGGTTTAATTAATTATGCCTGANCTACCTGAAGTTGAAACTGTAGTCCAATCAATTCGTGACAAGCTNATNGGAAATGAATTTGAAAACATTGAAATACGGTGGCCAAAGGTATTATTTAATTTTTCCAAGTCTGAATTTTTAAACACTTTAATTAAAAGAAAAATTCAACGTGTTGAGCGAAGNGCAAAATTTATTATAATCGGATTTAATAAGGATATCCTTNCCATTCATTTGCGAATGACTGGCAAACTCTATTTCCAAAATGATCTTCCTCAAAAAAAACATATTTCAGTTATCATTACAATGAATAATGGTAGTTATTTCATTTTCGAAGATACAAGAAAGTTTGGAAAATTTTATTATTATAAATCACAGGATTATCTAAATAATAAACTAGGAATAGAACCTTTGAGCAATAAATTGAATGATCGTTCGCTATTATATATTTTACATAATAAAAAAAGGATGATTAAAGCATTGTTATTAGATCAAAATATTATTGCTGGATTGGGAAATATATATGTTGATGAGTGCCTATGGAAAAGCAATATTCATCCGGAAACTACTTCAAATAAAATTCCTGAAAAAAATATTATAATATTGTGTAAAGCAATTAAAACAACCTTGCGGTCATCAATAAATGCACAAGGTACAACGGTTGTTGATTTTACGTTTCTAAATGGTCAACCTGGGAAGTATTCTGATCAGCTAAATATATTTCGTAGACAAGGAGATTCTTGTCCTAAATGTTCTGAAATTATTAGAAAGAAAAAAGTGGCTGGACGCGGAACTCATTTTTGTCCTAAATGCCAAGTGAAAAGATATTAGAAATTTAAACTTATGGTTATTTCCTCAATCCATCTATTATTTATTTCTTCAATATTTTTTATCTTAATCTATGATAAAAAATTATTAAGTGTGATCTTTGGAAAAATATTAGTTTTTCATGTAAATTAACAGCCTATGAGCCAACAATTGAAAACAAAACAAATAATTGTTCTGAACATTTTCTTAATTGGCTTTCTTTTTTCGCAAACGCGAGAATATGTAGAATCAGTTCATGAAAATGGAATGCCAAAAATTGTAACAGTAGTTAAAGAATCTAAAAATAAAATTATAGTTATGAANCGCACCTATTGGTATGCAAATGGTCAAAAACAAAANGAAGGCACATATCAAAATGGNCTCTGGAATGGAAAATGGACATATTGGAATAAAAAGGGCGTACGTTATGCTGAAGGACAATTTAAAGATGGAAAACTACATGGAACATATAACTGGTATTACGATAGTGGNAAAAAATACAAACAAGAAGAGTTTAAAGNCGGCGTTCGGCACGGTAAAAGTGTTCAATGGTATGAAGAGGGGTGGAAACAAATTGAGGGTGAATATCTTGAGGGAAAACGATTTGGGAAATGGATTTTCTATAATGAAGATAGAAGTGTAGATATTGAAAAGCTTTTCGGAGAAGAAATCTAATTTATTGATAAATTTTATTTACAAAATTATTAATATAAAAAATTTCTCTTAAATGTTTGCGAAAGTTATTAGATATTATGAACTTCTAACGCAGTAAAACTATTTTACGTGTTGAATATTTTACATAAATATATTTTTAAAACTGAAAACAATACATAAAGGGAGTAATATAATGAAAAATCAATTTTTTCTATTCTCATTAATGTTAGCAATCCCCCTTGCAATTTTCGCGCAAGATGATGCGGTAATTGAAGAAGCAGCTGTTGAAGAAGCTGTTTGGGGAGAAGCAGGGACTGTTGCAGGTACTGTCAGTGATGTTAGTACTGGAGGAGTCTTGGCAGGCGCTAATGTTGTCGTTGAAGGGACAGATCTTGGAGCCGCTGCTGATGAATCTGGTTCATTTGTAATTGAAAATGTACCANCTGGTNCATANACAGTCACAGCATCNGTGATGGGTTATAACTCATCTAGTGAAACAGTTACAGTTGGGACAGGGACTACAGTTCTAAATTTTTCACTATCAACTTCTGTTTTACAAATGAGTGGTTTAGAAGTATTAGCATCACGCGCTGGTGAGAATACTCCAGTAGCATATTCTAATGTTAGTA
>NZXC01000012.1 GCA_002701785.1 Fidelibacterota bacterium | reverse complement strand
TTATGGTTAGGGTTTACTTCCAAAATTGGCTTCACATCGGGCAATTCTGCTTGACCCATGGACCTCATTAACTCCTGCATTTGAGATGTTGGATCATTTTCATCTACCACAACACAAGAAGGAGAATCGCTCAAACGACTNGATACTTTTACATCCTTTACTCTNTCTCCTAAGATCTTTTTTATTTTCTTCAGTACTGGCTTTAANGCTTCTTCTTTGTTTTTATCTTGATCCTCAGAGAAATCATCTGTAGCCCCACTACGGTTCACTGATTTAAGTTCTTTCTCATCATATTTTGGAACAGATGAAATGACTATTTCATCTATTTCATCATCCAATATGAGCACTTCTATACCCTTTTTTTCATACATTTCCAAAAGGGGTGAATTNCGAAGAGAAATCTGATTTTGACCTGTAATGTAATAAATAGATTTTTGATCATCTTTCATCCTATCAACATATTCCCTTAGTGAGACAAGTCCATCTTCCTTCGTTGATTCATACCGCAACAGATCAGTTAACGCATCTTTATGTTCAAAATCTTGATATACACCTTCTTTAATCAGCCTACCGTATTGTTTATAAAACTCCGCATATTTATCCTTATTCTTTGCAATGCTCTGTAATTTATCGAGAACTTTTTTTACTGAATTCGAACGAATATTTGCCATCACTCGGTTCTGTTGAAGGATTTCACGGCTAACATTCAATGGTAAGTCAGAAGAGTCAATAATCCCCTTTACGAACCGCATCCATGGTGGAAGAAGTTCTTTATCATCATCAGTAATAAAAACACGGTTTACATATAATTTTACACCGGATTGATAATCTGCTCGATAAATATCAGGCGAAGCTTTTGAAGGGATAAAAAATAAGATAGTATATTCTAAACTACCTTCCGCACGATAATGAACCCATTCAAAGGGATCATCCATATCATTGGATAATGATTTATAAAATTCTTTGTATTCTTTCTTTTTAACCTCTTTTGGTGAGCGTGTCCAAAACGCTTTTGCATTATTTATTTGATCTGTCTTGGATGTTCTGCTTTTTTCTTTCCCTTCATCATCATATTCAATATCAGGATANGTTAGAATTATTGGGAAATCAATATGATCCGAATATTTTTTTACAAGATTTTCAATCTGCCATCGGTTCGCAAATTCTTTGCCTTCATCATTCAAATGTAGTGTAATAACCGTACCATTATCCTTTTTGACATCCTTTACAATTTCAAAACCTGATTTCCCATCACTAGACCATTTCCAGGCTTCTTTATTACCTGCTTTTAGACTCACTACATCAACATAATCTGCAACCATAAAACTAGAATAAAAACCAACACCAAATTGACCAATTAATTGAGCATCTTTTTGAGCATCCCCAGACATTTTACTTAAAAAATTCTTTGTTCCAGACCTTGCAATAGTACCGAGGTTATCTTCTAACTCTTTCTTGCTCATTCCAATACCTGTATCACTAATTGTTAATGTGGGAGCATCTCCATCCACAAATTCCATTGAAACTTTAGGATCAAAATTCAATGATTTAAAATCATCATTTGTTAATGTTAAATAACGAAGTTTATCTAACGCATCAGATGCATTAGATATTAATTCACGAAGGAATATTTCCTTATGAGAGTACAAGGAGTGTATTATAAGGTTAAGTAGTTGACTAACTTCTGTCTGAAACGAATGTTGTGACATAGATTGCTCCTTTAAATTTTATAAAAATTTATATTTATTGAATTCACTATAATTTATAAAACAGAAATTAAAAATATGTTATCAATTAAATCCATATTGATTATATCATTTAATTATGTTTTTCTTTTCTCTTAATAGATAATCGTTTATTCTGATTCAACTCCATTTTTCTTAGTCGAATATATATTGGTGTTACTTCTACCAATTCATCTTCCGCAATAAATTCAATGCATTGATCCAATGATAAATTCCTTGGTGGACGGAGTGTTACTGTATTATCTGACCCTGCAGCACGCATATTCGAAAGTTTCTTTTCTTTGGTAATATTAACATTTAAATCTCCTTCTCTATTACGCTCACCAATAATCATTCCGTCATACACATCTGTTCCAACATCTAAAAATAATTCTCCACGGTCTACCATTCCGACACATGCATATGTCGTTACTTTACCATTACGATCGGAAACTATCGCACCAGAATTCCTTTGAGGAATTGGACCAAACCAAGGGGCATACCCATCAAATAATTTGTTCATTATACCTGCACCCTTTGTGTCTGTCATAAATTGCGATCTGAATCCAATAAGACCCCTTGATGGGATGGAAAACTCAATATTTACACGACCCGTTCCATGATTTTGAAGATTGGTCATTTTTCCTTTTCTTATGGAAAGTTTTTCAGTTAATACACCAACATTATTTTCTGGTACATCTAAAAATACTTTTTCCATTGGTTCAAGAACTTTATCGCCTTCTTCTTTAGTAATTACTTGGGGTTTTGAAACCATAAATTCAAACCCTTCTCGTCGCATGGTCTCAATTAAAATAGCCATTTGAAGTTCTCCTCTACCTCGAACCTCAAATACATCAGTTCTATTTGTAGGGATAACCTGAATTGCAACATTACTTAAAGTTTCCTTATTTAATCTCTCAGATAAATGTCTAGTGGTTAAAAATTTTCCATCCTGTCCAGAGAAAGGACTATCATTAACATAAAATAGCATTGAAACGGTTGGCTCATCTACCTTAATTCGAGTTAAAGGTTCTGGATTTTCATTATCGGATATCGTATCACCAATAGAAATACCTTCTATACCAGCAAAAGCAATTATATCTCCTGCTTCCACTTCATCAACTTGCATCTTATTTAACCCTTGAAAAGTATAAAGTGCAGAGAACTTTTGATTTGGTTTATTATCATCAATAGTACATAGTGAATACAGTTTATTCATGGATAATGCACCATTATTTAATCTGCCAACAGCTATCTGTCCAACATAAGAATCATAATCTAGGCTTGTAATTAAAAATTGCGGTGTGCTATTATCAGAGACTTTCGGTCCTTTGATATTATCAATAATAGATTCAAATAATGGGGTAAGATCCGTTGATCCGTCTTCAAGGTTATTATGCGCTATTCCCTGTTTAGCATTTGAATAAATAATTGGAAATTCTATTTGCTTATCGGAAGCATCAAGATCAATAAATAAATCATATACTTCATCAACAACTTCACTAATTCTTGCATCCGATCTATCAATCTTATTGATGGCTAAAATAATTGGTAATTCTTTTTCTAAGGCTTTTTTTAGCACGAATCGTGTTTGAGGTAACGGGCCTTCACTAGCATCAACAAGGAGTAAAGCGCCATCAACTAGATTTAAACTTCTCTCTACCTCACCTCCAAAATCAGCATGACCTGGAGTATCAAGAATATTTATCTTTATTTNGTTATAAAATACTGCCGTGTTTTTTGCTGTAATGGTAATCCCACGTTCTTTTTCAAGGTCCATTGAATCCATAATTCTATCCGCGACATCTTGATGCGCTTTAAATGTGCCACTCTGTTTTAACATCCCATTAACAAGGGTTGTTTTGCCATGNTCCACATGGGCAATAATGGCAATATTTCTATAGTTATCTTTTCTCATAATCAATTAAGAGGATAATTAAAATATTCATCCTAAAGGAATGAAAAAAACCCCTACAAGAAGTATTCCAGGAGGGGTTCTTAGAGTAGCGGGGGCAGGATTTGAACCTGCGACCTCCGGGTTATGAGCCCGACGAGCTACCAGACTGCTCTACCCCGCGATCGTTAATTTTNTATAAAAAAGCGCGGGCAAAGTTAGAACACAAATTGCTTATGGTCAATGCTGAGTTTTAATTAAAAAATTAAACGGAATTCTGTAGAGAAGCGAACTCCCTTAGCACTATCAAGGAAACCTCCATTTTCTCCAACACCTACGTTCCATTGAAAACCACCTAAGTTAAGAGAAAAACCACAACCCCAAGTAAATCCATACAGTCCACCCGTACTCATNCCAAGATATATTGGTAATTTTGGAAGAGAAGAAATCTCTAACCCCATTGAAATCTTTGGGTCTNTTTGTGAAAAGTAATCATTTTTNAAATATTGACTTANTGCAANATCNAAAACAAATATACTAGATATTTTGTATGATCCACTTAACACTATTTTCCCTGGGTATTTCGTATTTCTAGATCCCAAATTATATGTTGTNTCATTAATCGTAAAACTATCTGTTAATGAATCCATTTCAGTACTATTATAATCACTGATATCTTCTAATTCATCCGAGGCAATACTTATGGAGAATTCATGNAAATTAGTATATGTCTTAGGCCAAGTAATTGAACCAAACAGATTTTGCATTGCCANGCTAACATNTATTTTAGGATTNATATTAGCAGCAACACCTAAATCAATACTAAAACCATTTCCAAAATTTATATTTTGATCATTATCNATATTAGTGATNAAACTATTTTNACCTTTTATAAAAATACTATCTGATGATGTGCTCACATACATATCATCTGACTCTAAATGAATATCAGTTATACCCAACAAAACATTGATACCTACACCAACATAAAATTGGTCTACTTTACCCATTAAAGCAGGTATCTGTAATTGTCGACCATACGAGAGTGACAATGGTGCTACAGATAATAAATTTAAAGATAGATTAGATAAATCTTGAGGTTGATCAAATTGTAAACCATTAAATAATACATCCATAATCCCTTTAGGCAATGTTAACGAACTATATATTTTAGGTTGGAACACTGATATGGCTAAGTTTCCCATACCAAAATTGAGCCAGTTTAGGCCTCCTTGAAAATTTATATCAATCCCATTTGAATTAAATATGGAAAGAAAATTTTCTTTTTCAGAGTCACCTCGCAAATCCAAGCCACCAAATAATTGATTATTTATCCATTCAGGATATAAAGTGTTATTCCCTAAATCTGCTTCAAGACTAGCAACCGTCATTGTGAAATACGGAGTCATCTGGTCTTTCAATGGCAAGGGCTGATTAGAGGTAACTACCCATGCATCATCATAACCTGAGGCAATAAGTGAATCTCTATATAGATTGACGGAGTCTCTTGATAGAAAATCACCTACACGAAATTTGTACATGGATTCATCAGCAATTATTACGGAATGAATTCCCCTTCCATACTTTGAAAGATAATTCNTTTTTTATTTTTTTTACCATTTTACGATTAGGATTGGCAATTAATTGCACCGAGTAATACTTAATCAATGAATCGATGAAAACAATATTGCTATCATTTTCTTGGGTATTTGATAAGTCAGGAGGTTCAATGATCAAACTGTCTGTTCCAACAGATCCAAGTACAATTTTTTCCCCAAATTTTCCTAGAAAAGCAGGATTATTTTGAATAGCGTGATTTCCAAATGACCTTGCGCGGAAAGCACCCGCAGTAGCCGTTTGTATAGGATTATTTTGTGCAAACATAATTGAAAAAAGCAATAGTGATGGATATATACACTTCATCATTCGGAATCCAATATATTAGATCCATCAATAAAATACTGCANTCGGCCATAAATGTTTAATTGCATCTCATCCGTACTCAGAAACTTTGATGGAACAGGATTGCCATTATTATCTTCTTGACCAATGACTTTTATTTCTACCCTTAGATATATGCTATCCTGGTTAAATAAACCCAATCGATTATCATTTAATTCAATTGAATCAAGACCAGTTGATGTCGATCCTATCTGTAATTCATCAATCAAGAGATCCGCAGTACCAGATTCAAAATCTAAAGTATCCTGACTCATTAATACAGTAATCATGCTTCCAAATTCAAAATCATTATTATATTGAACAAATAGTACAATGTTTTCAATTTCTTCAGGAACTATCTCAGATTCATTTTCATTTAACAACGTAGGGTCTGTAGTGATTAATGCATCTTGACCTATCTCAAATTCAAGTGGAGCTCTAACAGATAGCTCACCTAAAATAATATCATCCGATGTCACGGATCCTACAGTTCCATCTCCACCCACTCTTGCAGATCCATATGCTAATATTTGATCTGGCTGAATATTGATTAACACACTTGCATTCGGAACAATTACTGTTGAACTATCTGAGATATTCCAATTGGAAATAGAAACAGTTTCAGAAATACCATTAGAATTACTTGATTCTAAGGTTAAGTCTAAAAATACAGGAATAGAAATCCCTGATTCAAAATCGATTGAAATTTCTACATTTGCAAAATCAAATCCATCCATATCTTCAGGAAGGGCGGAAATTTCTTTTTTAACTGTATCAATTGAAACATCCACGGTATCAACAATTCCAGTTATGGAACCAAACCACAATGTGTCAATTAATACATCTATGGCAATAGAATCATTAAGAGTTAATGATAATAATTGATCATTTGGAATTGACAAAGTTGATGTATAATTCACACTTTGTGAATCTAATGGTACACTTAAGGTGTAACCTGATAAATCAATTTCACGTTGAAACGGATCGGGAGATGAACTTATTTGAAATGAAGTTTCAAGAGGATCACTTCCTTGCTTTAATTCCTCAATTGAAAATATAACATCTGCTTCTAATCCAATAAAATTTTGAATTGTAAATAATATTTTCCCTGAATCAATTTGTGCAGTTTGAATCTTTGTATCATTATCTAAATCAATCCTATCCATTTGAATATTATCGTCTTGATTCAAATAACCTGAAACGGCATCAAATGTTAAATCAGAAAGATTCATCGTGATATTTATAGAATCCTGCAAATAATAAGTGTTTGTTTCAACTAAAGTCGTTGTATTTGTATTATACGTCAGTCGTTGATCGTCAACACTTACTGGCTGCAGTTCATAATCAGAAAGAGAAATTGCAAAACCATTCTCTCCAGAATCAATAAACAATACCGTGTCCAGTATACTATTTCCTCTAATTAATTCCGGTACTGTTAAATGAACATTCGCTGATCCACCAATACTATTATCCACAATTAAATTCATTTGTCCATTCGAGATACTGGCACTTTGAATTCTAGATTCAGATTCAATGTTAATATCCCCAGATTGCTCTACAATTTGGGATTCAATTTGCCCCGATACTGAGCTAAAGAATATCTCAGAAATATTCAAATCAAGTTCCACGTTATCTGTTTGTGAAATTGAGATATTATTGGGTTCTGTATCATCAGTGGTGATGGTATAATTATAGTCTAAATATTGATTTTCAAAATCCATTACTAAAGACCATCCATCTAAATCCACTGTATTTAATGAAAATGAGCCCGATTCTAATAAAAAGTTTAATTTTAACGTTGAATCAATTGACTCATAATATAAACTTGGTATCTTGAGAAGTATATTGCCTGTTAATAGCAGATTATTTGTTACAGAAATATCCAATGCTCCATGTGACATAATAGCCTGTTCAACAATTGTTTCCGATGGATTGATCGTAATGAAACTTGTGTCTTCAATGGTCTGTGACGGCACTATAGCACTTGCCTCTGATACGTTAAAATCTCTTGCAAGAACATTAATAGTGAAGGTTGAGCTTAGATCTGCAATTGTAACAGCAACTTGTTCGCCTTGTGAGCCATTTGATGTACCTGAAACCTCTACCAACATATCACCTGGTAACGTCATTCCACTCACATTATGAGAAATAGTAGAAGAATCACCTGCAGCAATTTCTGAGTTCCAAACTAACTGAAATAACTCGGTACCAATACTATTCTTGATATCAACATATATTGGCGCTCCAAGAGGAATAAATAAATTATTATATATTTTCACATCAATGAATCCCGAATCAACTGTTGCCGAAGTAAATGAGTCAAAACTAATTGTTTTTTGCTGTGGAACAAGTGCAACCGTATCAACCACAACTTCTGCACTGCCTCCTGAAGCAGTTATAGCTGCTTCAATTATATCAACCAAAGATGTAGGCATCGCATCGGAGAATGATATTGGATCCGTATTTTGACTCCCAATATTATCTAAATTAATTAATCCTATTTCTGCATCAATTAGCTCAGATATATCATCTAGACCTACAGAATCGTATCCTATAGCAAATCTTGTTTGAGAACTATCAATATCTATGGCGCTGGCATATTGAACAATACCCTTCTCTATTGGATCAATTTTTAGTTTATCTCCTACTGTAACTGTATCTAATTGAATCGTTTTATTAAAAACAAATATCGAATCTCCTTCTTCTCCCAAAGGATAAGTAGTGATTAAAGAATCTTCAAGGAACTCATTTAAATCAACAGTTGTCTGAATAATTGGTACTTCTAATATTGTGGACCATCGAGGAAGTTTATTTTCATCAGGATTATCAAGTGCACAGCCAACAAAGAAAAAGATAAGTATAATAAATAGGTTATGTTTCAATTTCTCAAAAANCTCCTAATGATCAATGAATAAAGTACAGCTAATTGCTAGATGGTCAGAATATCCCCCTAAAAGACGATTTCCTGCCCAAAATCGAAAAGGGTAATGTGCATATTTTCCTTTTTGCTGACGATATTTTGGTAAATCGAGTATTGTAAGTGATCGAGGAATTANTTTTAGTGGNCCNGCATTAATCAATCCAGAACTAATTATGATTTGATCAATTAGATTATCTTTACCACGATATACATATGTTCCAACTTTTTCTTTTCCAACCAGAGGATCCATTAGATTAACAAATGGNTTGGCNTANCTATTGTCATTTTTCATATCTATAAGTTCAATAATATTNGAATCTGTAGGCTCTTCATTAAAGTCNCCTATTAATACTATATTTGCATCTGGNTCAGNNTCTAATATATCTAANAGTACATTCTCAAGTAAATTGGATGTTGCAGCGCGTTTTGGTATCGCCTTTTCTCTTCCTCCATAATTTGACGGCCAATGATTTACAAAAATATGNANTAACTGNTCATGAAATGATCCTTTTACGTNAACAATNTCCCTTGTTGGGAGATTNCCTGGNAAGATATTTTCAACAGGNTTTGATTCTAAAAGCTTAAATACTTTTGCATCNTATAACAATGCGCAATCAATTCCTCGATTATCTGGAGAATCATANTGCACAATAGAATAATCTCGATCTGTGTATGCTCGATTTAACTCCTCTAGCATAAATCTATTTTCAACTTCACAAATACCTAATATATCTGCATTTAAATCTTGAAGAACTTCTCCACAATTTTTGAGCTTTAAATTATATATTTCAGTGGTAACATTTTTTCTTCCCCCTGTAGAGAACTCATCATCATTTTTTTCAGGGTCATTATCTAAATCAAACAGATTTTCTACATTCCAAAATGATACTTTTAATCCTTTATTTTCCTGTGCGTTCAACAAAGGATTAGATACAAGAATTAATAAGACTATTTGAAACGAAAGGATTNCCATAACATAATATTTCGGGAACTTTTTCATATTAAAATCATTTATTTAAGTAAGGGAGCGGGATTATTACCCAAAGTTCACCCTCCANTTGNCTCCTTGGTTTGGCTACCACCCGCTCCCAAACCCTNNNAATANANTTTNCTTTNNNAAATANNNATTCCATTNTTTATGATTTTCGNAANGCNAATTTNATNGGAACTCCATGAAAATCAAACGTNTCTCTTAATTGGTTTTCAATATATCGACGATAATGCACAGGNACTAATTTCGGATAATTTGTATGAAGAATAATCATTGGAGGAGAANTTCNNACCTGATTAATAAATTTAATTCGTATCATTCTACCTTTNATAGCTGGGATAGACATCTTCTTTACTGCATCANCTAGAAAATTATTTAATAATTTTGTACTAATTTTTTTCATTCTTGAATNATATACTTCATCAGCTATTTTCAAAATATTTGACACACGCCTTCTTGTAAGTGCAGAAATAAACAAAATTGGGTAATGATCCAGAGCTTTAAATTGTCGTTGAATTTCTTTCTTCATTTCAGACATAGTATTTGTATCTGCCTCAATAAGATCCCATTTATTTACTAATAGCACTAACCCTTTCCCTTTTTTTATCACCAGATCAACAATTGCTTTATCTTGCTTACTAAATCCCTTCTCCGCATCAATTAATACTAAAGAAACATCTGCCTGTTCAATTGCACTATGTGTTCTGAGATTACTATAAAACTCAATATTATCGCTTACTTTAGCCTTTTTTCGNAGTCCAGCAGTATCAACCAAGGTAACTGTTTTTCCGTACCATTTAAAGGCNGTATCGATTGAATCNCGNGTAGTTCCNGCTATAGGTGTTACAATTGTCTGNTTTTTTTGGAGTAATGCATTTGTAAGNGANGATTTTCCAACATTNGGCATACCAACGATAGCTAGCCGCATATAGGNATCATCGNTATCTTTATNAGAAANATGCCCTAANNANGANGAAATCTTTTCTAACATATCTCCAGTTAGTCTNCCTGTTAATGCAGATAATGTTATAATNGGNTCAAGNGCTAATTCATGAAAACGGNANTGTTGATCATCTNAATCCATTGAATCACATTTATTCACAGCTAATAAATGAGGTTTACCTGATTTACGTATTAGATTCGATAAATCCTTATCNCTCGAGGTAGGATCTTGTTTCCCATCAACAAGAAATAAAATAAAATCTGCTTCTTGTATAGCCAACTCTGATTGTTCACGAACCGCTGCNTTAAATACGTCCACATCATCAGGGATATATCCACCTGTATCAATAATATCATATAAACGATTTTCCCACTCAAGNGTTCCTCTGATTCGATCCCTAGTTATGCCTTCTTTGGCATCTACAATTGCTTTCCGTTTTTCTACNAAACGATTAAATAATGTCGATTTCCCTACATTTGGNCGACCAATAATTGCTATTGAAGGTCTACTCATNTCTCTAATGCTGAGAAAAAATCAGCTGGTGAATCATCGACAACTCGAACTGGTACATTTAAAGAATTAGATATCTTTTCCAAATTCATATCATCTAATGTTACCGTATTATCTTCATTTAAAACACGGTTAGATAATAAAACTAAATCTCCTAATTCTTGTCCCCGTAATTGTGATATAATATCATGACCAGTTAAAAGCCCACTTACCGTTACNTCATCTTCACCAAAAAATGTATTTACNAGNGGTTTTAACTGAATATCTAAATTTGAAAAGGATTCAAAAAGAGGTATAAAATTTTCTTGAAAATAGTTTGCAACTAGCGTTCCCGTACAAATTGTAACTTTTTTTGATATTNCCTTAACAGAATCNTAGTTATTTATCTCCTTTTTCCAANTNTCCATAAAATGCGCTACCTGACCAACTCCGTTTTCAATTAAATCATGNCCAGCATAATAGTCTAAACTTGGCACTTCATTACCTACTTTTAAAAACCATTCATCGCTAAGNANAACAAAATTATTTCCATCTTTTTGGAGATATTTTTTAGAGAGTTTCTGNGCTATTGGAATAAANCTTNTAGCATATTCTTTCGTTACTTGAGGAAGCTTAGGCAAACCTTCTCTATGTTTTGTCAGGCCCACTGGAACGATAGACATAGATAATGCATTTGGATAAAAAGAATAAATATCGGCAACTGTCTTTTCTAAGAACTGTCCATCATTCCATCCTGGACAAAGAACAACTTGCGCATGTAACTCAATTCCATTCTCCGTAAGATATTCAAATTTTTTCATTAAAAAATCATCCTTGCCATATAAAAACATTTCTAGTCTTTTATCAGGGTCTGTCACATGAACAGATACATATAAAGGGGATAATTGTTGCTCAACTACTCGTTTTAATTGTTTCCACCCCATNTTAGTCATTGTGATAAAATGTCCATAGAGAAAAGACATGCGAAAATCTCCATCACGAAAATATAGACCTTCTCTCATTCCAGGAGGATTTTGATCAGCAAAACAAAAAACACAATCNTTNGCACANGCACGAATATTAAAATCATCAAATCCTATTCCCAAATTGTCNTCAATATCTTTTTCAATTTCGTATTCGATAAGCTCTACACCTTGTTTAACCTTAATGANAATATTCTCATCTGCTACCTTAAATCGATAGTCAATAACATCTTTAACTCTCGAACCGTCAATNGAATNCAATTGATCTCCTTTTTTCAGACCAATGGATTCNGCAATACTATCTTTCTCTATATGATTAATTTTCATAAGTAAAAACTACGTTATTGAATCAATGTTATACCTTTNATTTTATTANGATTTATAAACGATATATACGGCGAAGATNATCGTTGTACAATAGAAGCCCNCTACCAACTGTCCATAAACAAAGTAATGAAAANAAGATTACCACCATATAATAATTACCATTTGGTTGAATTATAGAACTTATATAATTCGCGGCAGCTCTAATCCAGATAATTATACCAAAAAATGTTATCCATTGAACAAAAAACAATACTGGTNTCCTCATAATTAAAAGCAACATTGGAATAACCAAGCTAGCTACCATTAATANTTTATTTCCATTCATATANTTTTGAGCTGAAATAAGAATCCAGGAAATAACAAGAGGTATAAATCTATAANTCACCATACTTNTTTTGAAGAGCGGGCGATGAGAATCGAACTCACGTCACGAGCTTGGGAAGCTCGGGTAATAGCCATTATACGACGCCCGCAAAATCCTTTTACTATTGACGACAAACTACACTTTATCATGTATAAATCCAAAGTTTGAATACATCTCAGTGTACCTTTCTTTGTGTACCTTTAAGGGGTTTTTGCCCTCTACAACACTATTTTTCATAGCTACAATATCAGGAAATGCTCTGTTTAATTCAACCTTATCTAACTTTGTATAATGTACTGTCATACTAGTGTCCGTATGTCCTAGTGCAAACATTAAAGAAAACTCCTGACCTGTTAGAAAGTAAAGCCTACTAGCAAATGTCTTTCTTAGATCATGAAACTTCCCTTGTATACCTGATTTTCTAAGAGCTTTTTTCCAAACTCTGCTTATTATTTTTATAGCACTTGTTCTACTACTCCAAGTTTTCATCATCTTCTCTAACCAATCATTCATCTGAACTATTGTCATGGCTTGTTGTTCTGTTAGATGTACAAACCTCTGATAACTATTTTTTGTACTACTTCCAACGATCTTAAGTCTATATCCCTCATCATCCATTTTTAATTCATTGTTGAATGGTTCAGATAATCTTAGTCCTGTATCTCTATATAGTCTAAAAGCATCAATGAACATTTCTCTATCTTTATCATTCATTGTTGCCTCTCCATAAGGAAAGCCTTTTTTGACATTATTGAGTACTACATCAAATTCAGCATTTGAGTAATAGTTAATAGATGTTTTAGGAACAGATAGCTTTTTTATCCTTATAGTATTTTTAATGTATCCTTCGTCTTCCATCCAATTAAAGAAAGTCTGTATTGACCGTAGTTTTCTATTTACGGTCTCAGGACTAAGATGAGTTTGACCTCTTTTAAATTGAGTAATTTGAGGTTTATTAATACCATCTACTGACCTAACCCTTGAGTTCTTTGCAAACTCTTTGATTGCTCTAGTATAGAGATCTATAGTTGCCGTAGATAATCTTTGAGCAATACAGTATTGTCTATATTCTTCAATAGCCTGTTCCATTGTTAGATTAGTATCAATTTCAGCACCGCTCCTTTGAAACCAATCAATTTGATCTTTAATACGCTGAACA
>NZXC01000011.1 GCA_002701785.1 Fidelibacterota bacterium | reverse complement strand
AGAGCAGGACATGGATATTCTGGTCAATCAAATGATGGAAATACATCTATCGGTGCTGAAGCATTGGAAGTAATTAGAACGGGCGATAACAACACTGCTGTTGGTTTTAGAGCTGGTGATTCTCATCGTACCGGAAGTAACAATACAATGATTGGTTATCAAGCAGATGCAGCATCGAACTCTACGAGTAATTCGATTACCCTTGGAAACAGCAGCATTACTTCTCTGCGGTGTGCGGACCAGACTATTTCTTCACTTTCTGATGCACGAGATAAGACCAATATTGAAGACCTTCCTATAGGTCTTGGATTTATTAATACCTTGCGTCCGCGCAAGTTTGAATGGAACACTCGAGATGGAGCCAAGGTAGGGATTACCGAAGGAGGATTTATTGCCCAAGAACTTCAACAGGCTGAGGAAGGAAATGAATGGTTGGGCCTTGTCTATGAGGAAAATCCAGAAAAACTGGAAGCATCCTATGGCAACCTTTTACCAGTGTTGGTGAAGGCTGTCCAGGAACTAAGTGAGGAATTAGAAACCCAGAAAAAGGAGATTGCTCAACTCAGAATGGAAAATAAAAAGATGAGCATGGCAAGACCAGCCTCTACTGGATTAGGGGATGAATAGTTTCCATCTAATGGAAAAAATCTATATAAATATCAGATGAATTGCAGAAATAATTAGATGAAAAAATTTGTATCTATCGCACTTTGTTTCAGCTGGCTTATGGCCCAGGAAGATGTGATCACCCTGCCTAGTGGTGCTCGCCTGGACCTGCCCCATACGGCCAATATTCGCGTGGATACGATCCGAGTAAAATCGGGATCTACGTTTGCTGCTGAGTCTCCACGGGATTTCTCAACAGCTGTAGCAACGGGTAACGGGACGATCATCACGGGTCAGCCACTGGTGACATCCGTTTCTTCCACTACGAGCAACGGGGCCTATAACGCCGGNGATACATTACTGATTACGGTTACTTTNAGTGAGAATGTTACGGTTACCGGCACACCCCAGCTTACATTAGAAACNGGGACCAATGANGCNGTNCTGAATTATCTGAGTGGGTCTGNTACANNTACCTTGGTTTTCAGGTATATNGTGGCCAGCGGTCACTCCAGTGCTGACCTGGCCTATGTTTCTACAACTGCCCTTGCACTAACNGGTTCNAATACCAANATNCAGGATAANCTNGTTAATGATGGTGTNTTAACTTTGCCNGCNCCNGGGGCAAANAACTCCCTGAAAGCTAATAAAGCGCTGGTGATCGACACCGAAGCACCCACAGCNGGAACGGTCAATGATGGCAGCGGGACAGATGNTGCCTATTCTANTTCCAGTACGTCNCTGACGGCGAANTGGACGGGATTCAGCGATGCCTTGAGCGGTATTAGNGGGTATGAANTTNCTATTGGAACTACTTCNGGTGGTACAGAANTACTNGNTTNGACNAGCGNGGGAGATGTAACTACNTACACCACACNATCNNNTTTANNCCTGACTCACGGGACAACATATTACACCACCATCCGAGCGAAGGATGCAGCNGGNAATTATTCTTCTGCAGCTACTGCNAATGGGGTCATTATTGATTTAGTGGCACCTACCTCTATTGTTACTATTGATAGTACGACGTACAATACTTCGGAATGGGGTGCAACTACGGCCATTANCGGTACTGCTGCTGATGCAAATTCAGGGTTNACACTGGTAGAAATCAGTATACAGCANAGCACGGACAGTTATTATTGGACCGGTTCCGNTTGGTCNANTNNAGAACAATGGNTNAGCCTAAGTGGAACAGGCACTTGGAATTACNNCCTCAGNTCTTCNAACCTGACNGATGGCGCCACNTACACAGTTCATTCNAGGGGGNCTGATGCGGTNGGTAATGTACAGTCCTCATATGGCAGTGACAGTTTTATTTATGATATTTCTGAACCTAATTCAGTTTTGTCCATAGCAAATGATTATTATAATGCATCCGGCTGGNCTTCCAACCAACCCATCCAAGGGACTGCTACNGATGAATTTTCTGGTATTTCAAAAGTTGAAGTACTNATCAAACGTGCCACTGGANCCAGATNTTGGTCAGGNAGTCGATGGNCTGCTGATAGTACATGGNTCACNGCCTCTGGAACTGCCACCTGGCAGTATACCATTACTTCAGATAGTCTCACAGATACCGAAACTTATACTATTCGTTCCAGGGCTACGGANGGATCATCAAACTTGGAGACCTCCTATAGTAGCGATAGTTTTATCTTTGATTCCACCTTACCCGTTTCCGTAGTAAATATTGAACGTNATTACTATAATGATGTGAACTGGAATGATGTGTCATCCATCTCTGGTACGTCTAGTGACGCCACATCCGGCATTAGCAGTATGGAAATCGCCCTGCAGCGTTCCAATGACCTTGCGTATTGGTCTGGNTTAGTTTGGACTCTATCTGAGACGTGGCTTTCNCCCAATGAGTTGGNNAATTGGACTTACTATTTTACTGATTTGAATAATNCTGTTAATTATACAGTACAATCTCGAGCAACGGACAATGCAGGTAATGTTCAAACTACGTACGGTTCAGATAGTTTTATCTATGACATAACCTTGCCATTGATCGGCTCAGTTGNCGATGGNCTAAATAGTGATGANCAAGAATGGANNAATGATCTTACTACCATATCNGCCANTTGGACAGGATTNAGTGATGCCCTTAGCGGNTTAGCTTCNTATGAGTATTCTNTNGGAANNGTNGNAGGTGGAACACAAACTNTCCCTTGGACAGATGTAGGCCTAGATACTTCCATAATCAANTCAACGNTGACTCTTGAAAGNGGTAATCAGTATTTTGTGAATATTCGNGCTANNGANCAGGCAGGAAACGTTTCAAGTANNGCCAGTTCNAANGGAATTTATACAGATAATATTCCTCCTGAAATAACGTCTGCTTATGATGGTTCGTCAACGGAGGACCAGGATTTCCAGCAGGATAGTACATCCATGATTATTGGTTGGGTAGCTTCCGATTCACGGGAACTATCGGATTACAGTGTTTCTCTTGGTACAGACACTGGACTAGTTGATATTGCTTCTTGGACTGCCGTTGGAAGCGGTTCCGATTATACGTTTACCAGTCTGTCTCTTCAGGAAAATATTACATATTACGCTAATGTGAAAACGGTTGACTTGGCTGGTAATGAATCAGATATATTCACTACAGATGGTATTATTATTGATCGGACTGGTCCTGTTGTCGGTATGGTAAACGATGGTCCAGGAGCGGATATTGATTGGGTGAATAATAACTTCCTGGTCACCGGAAATATTAACGATTTTAGTGATGCATTAAGNGGNATAGCTGAATACCAATATTCCTTGGGGGTNACACCAGGGGGNACCCAGTCTCAACCTTGGACTTCTAATGCNCTGGATACAGCTATTATTATGCTCGAATTCCTAGTAGCGGATGTAACCTATTACCTTAATGTTCGGGCCATTGATTCGGTAGGNAATATAGGTCCNTACGCAGCTTCTGATGGGTTTGGTGTCGATCAGACCAATCCAGTTGCAGGTAATGTATATGATGGTATAACTGGNGAGACAGAAATTGAATGGACCAATAATACTATATCTGTTTCCGCCAACTGGTCTGGGTTTACAGACACCTATAGTGGNATTGAATTTTATGAATATGCTATNGGAACACCAACCAGCGATGTAGGCNTTATTGATTGGTTNAGTGTGGATACAAATCATACATTTTTTCATGATGATCTATCTTTGATCAATGGTGTGATCTATCATNCTAGTGTCCGNGCGACGGATGGTGTGGGAAACGCTTCCCTNATTGCTCGNAGTAATGGTTTCACNATTGATACGGATAACGCNGTAATTACTACTATTATTGAAGGTNATCAGACTGAAGATTGGGACTACCAGGGTAGTGATTCGACCTTTATTATATCTTGGGCGGGAAATGATGCAGCATCTGGTATCAATTTTTATGAATATGCTGTAGGTACAGANCCGGATTCTACGGATATTGTTGATTGGGTCNTGGCNGGNTTAAATACTAGCATNACCATTGACTCACTGGAACTNGAAGAAGGNCGGNATATCTATTACGGATCTATCCGNGCCACTGATCAGGCCGGTAACAGATCNGCTGCTTTTTCTGGTGATGGGATAGANGTAGATATTTCATCACCATNAACAGGTACAGTAATCGATGGTACGAACNATGACNTNGCTTTTACCGGGGCCGATACGAATCTCACAGCCACNTGGAATGGTTTCANTGATAACATCAGTGGAATTGCTTATTATGAATATGGCATTGGCCTTAGTCCTTTATCTGTTGATGTATTGTCTTGGGTAAATAATGGACTAGATACAACAATTTCTATTGGCGAACTGCTACTGGATCATGCCACCGTTTATTATCAGGCTGTCCGGGCGGTTGACTTGGTCAATAATGTGTCTGCGGTTGTTGCTAGTAATGGTATTACTACGGACCATTCTCCACCAGAAGCTGGATTGATTAATGATGGAATTGCTGCTGACGAAACTTGGTTGATCACGAATGATCGCTTATATTTAAATTGGAATGGTTTTCAGGATTCCACTAGCGGAATTCAATATTATGAATATGCGATTGGTACTGTCCCTGGCCAGAGTAACATTATACCATGGGTTAACGTTGGAATAGATACTGCATCAGTGGATTCAGAATTAGTGCTCAACCATGGTACCACCTACTATGGATCTGTACGTGTCACGGATAATGTTGGGAACATATCTGTTCCATTTTCTAGTAATGGTATTACGGTGGATCTATTTGATCCCACAGTTGGTATACCGTTGGATGGTGTTATGGGTGGGGGTGACCTGGAATATCAGGCCAACATGAATTCACTGTTTGCACACTGGGCACCTACGCTAGAGCCCGAATTGGACTATTACGAATATTCTTTCAGCACAACCATTGGAGGCGATGATATTATCCCCTGGATAGCTACCACGGATACAATAGCGACTGTTGATAGTCTGAACTTGATCCATGCCCAGATCTATTTTGCTAATTTGCGTGCTTTTGACCTAGCAGGGAATCCATCATTTGTATCTTCCAGTAATGGCGTTACAGTTGATTTGCATGGACCGATTACGGGCACAGTCATCGATGGTTTATCTGAAGATGAGATCTATACAGGATCCATAGATAGTCTGGTAGTATCCTGGACGGATTTTGCTGATACGGTTAGCGGTATTCAATATTTTGAATATGGTGTAGGTACCACATCTGGGAACTTGGATATCCGGGAATGGACTGAAATAGGCCCAGTTTTGAACATAAATGCTGGCGCTCTAACTCTCATCGATGAAACCACATATTATATATCTGTCAAAGCTACTGATTTTGTGGGAAATGTTTCTGAAATAGTTACAACGAATGGTATTATTGCGGATCATAGTGGTCCTGCTGGTACAATAGCTACCGATAGCGATTCTACAGATATTGATCTACAAAATGATCTGGTTTCATTTAGTGGTCATTGGGAATCGTTTAGTGATGAATATTCCGGTCTGGCTTATCACGAATCAGCTCTTTATAATGTCACCAATGCTTCCTATGAAGAAAACTGGACTGATGTAGGTATAGATACCACAATAACATTTTATGGACTTGCTTTGATTGCTGGGAGTACATATGAACTTCATGTTCGAGGTGTGGACGCAGTAGGCAACACTGGCGCTATAATTAATAGCGATGGAGTGCTCATTGATCTCACAGCTCCGATAGCACCGCTCGATTTAGTGGGTTGGTTCACCACGGGTAGGATCTTATTGGAATGGACTGCCAACACAGAAGTGGACCTAGGGTACTATAGCATCTATGGTGGTACGGAAAATAATCCTACAGATTTATTATTTACTTCTACGGAGAATACTGTGGAAGCCTTTATGCCAAGTTACGAGGATGGTACATTGTATTATCTGCGCATTACTGCAACAGATATACCTGGAAATGAGAGCGATTTTACAAATGAAGTAATCGGGATACCTCAGGAAACAGTCATTACAAGCATTAACCCTGACACTAATTTATTATATTCAGCAAATCAGACACAGCTTACGTTAAAATTGTCTCAGCCTTTGAACAATATTGGTATGCTAAGCAGCAGCAGCATTGGTTACCCAGAAGGTATGCAGATTAGCTCATCGTACTCATCCACGGATACATCCATATTGCTTCAGTTCGATGAACCATTTGCTTCTTTAGATACGATCAATCTTGTTTTGAGCGGAATAGTGGATTGGTCTAATAATGGTACTACGGATAAATACCTAACTCTATATACTTACTTGTTGGCGGATTATAACAGCGATAACCAAATTAATGTAATTGACTTGACGAATTTTGCTACGGCTTGGAGCGATAACATATTAAGCTTTGAACTTGGTCCTGTCAGCGGAACGGTGCCTCACCTGATTCCTGTGCTAAATGGAAAATTTGATTTNCGGGATGCGATGACTTTTACCCGGATGTGGCACTGGTTTAANCAGACNCCTACTACATTACCTTCNAATAGCAGTGGAGATATTGGNTTGTTACTAAGTATTAATCAGCAAGACAGAAGACTGGAGGTTTCCCTTCCTGAAGGTGCTAAGGCAGGACAGGTTATTGTCTATTACCCACCTGCGAGCAAACAGTTTTCCACCATCACTGATATCACCAGTGAGAAACAGATCTACCTCAGTGCCCGAGATCAGCAAGCAGGTCAGATATTGGTTGAATGGGCTGACCTAGGATCTCAAAATATGGAAAAGTTGATTCTCATTTCCGAGTCACTGGATAGAAGTAACGCCGATGTGACAGTTACTTATACAATATTTGATGATCAAAAGGAAATTATCAGCAGAGGTAAACAAATGGTCGCACTGAAAGCAGTTCCGGATAGTTATGCTTTGCATAATAATTTCCCAAATCCATTTAATCCAACAACAAATATTATTTATGACCTGCCAAANAGTGGNCATGTTANCTTAGTCGTNTATGACCTTTTGGGTAGTGAAGTAATAACGCTTGTAAATGAAAGGATGGAATCGGGTTATTATGCTGCTCGTTGGAANGGNCANAANCATCGCGGTCAATCNGTAAGTGCAGGTATCTATTTTTACCATCTGCAGACTGGTGAATACAGTAAGGCCCAGAAGATGTTGCTTGTCAAATAACCTTTCTATTTGCCAAAAACNCATTATCCTGTAAATTCGCGGACATTTTTAATTAANTATTGAGGAAAATTTATGAGTCGTATATGTGATGTAACTGGNAAAAAACCAATGTTTGGGAATAATGTGAGCCATGCTAACAATAAAACCCGTCGTAGGTTTAATATTAATCTNCAAAAGAAACGCTTCTGGCTTGCAGATGAAAGCCGCTATATAACATTGAATGTATCTACACAGGGTATGCGATTAATTGATAAAAAGGGTATACGTCGAATAGTNAATGATTTNCGAGCTCAGGGAAAGAAAATTTAATCGTATTTAAAAAATAATTAGTATTAATAAAACAGCCCTCTAAATGAGGGCTGTTTTATTTTATTCACTTCTTTGATACAGTTGTACCTTAGCCAACCAACAACTATATCAAGATCTAGCCTTTATTTATCTATTTAGTCCTTTTGCCTACGAATAAAAGCAGGTACATCCAAGTCTTCACCATAGATAGCAGGATTTGTATCATCAAACTTAAAAGATGGTCGTGAAGTTTCTTGCTGAGGTTCCTCTATAGAAGGCTCTACTGATTCATCTTGTTGTTTAAAGACAGGTTGATTCATCTGATCTAACAAGTCTTGAGTAGGTCGTTGTATAGGTGCANCAACTTGTNCTACTTCAGNCTCCTTTTCCGANATATANTGTCCTTGATTAAACCCTGTTGCAATTACNGTTACCCGTATTTCATCACCTAATGAAGGGTCAATAACTGCTCCAAAAATTATATTTGCATCTTTGCCAGCTTCTTCAAATATAATATTGGTCGCTGCATCTACTTCAACAAGTGTCAGATCTGCACTTCCAGTAATNTTAACTAGAACACCTTGAGCACCACTAATTGAAGCATCATCTANCAATGGGCTTGNAATAGCTTGTTGTGCAGCCAATACAGCTCTTTCTTCACCTTGAGCTACACCTGTCCCCATAATGGCTTCACCCATCTTTTTCATAATTGTTTGTACATCAGCAAAATCCAAGTTGATTAATCCATGTACATTAATCAAATCAGATATACCTTTTGCAGCTTGGTGTAATATTGAGTCTGCTAATTTAAAGGCTTCTACAACGGTCGTATCTGTATCAACAATAGACATTAACTTCTGATTAGGAATTGCTATAACCGTATCACATGCTTTGCGCAGCTCTGCAATNCCTTCTAAGGCNCGATTCATTCTNTTTGGTCCTTCAAAATTAAAAGGNAATGTNACGATACCTACTGTTAAGATACCCATTTCTCTTGATAGTTTTGCTATCATTGGAGCTGCACCAGTACCGGTTCCGCCACCCATACCAGCAGTCACAAATGCCATATCAGCATCTTCTAAGATNCCTTCTATGGCTTCTTGATCAGTCTCNACAGCTTCCCGCCCAACTTCTGCTTGAGCTCCAGCACCAAGTCCTTTAGTTAAATTTTTACCAATTTGTATTTTATTTTCTGCGGCATTATTCTCCAGATCCTGCGCATCAGTATTTATTGCAATAAAATCTACTCCTTGCATACCGGCCTGGATCATACGGTTTGTGGCATTNCCGCCAGCACCCCCGATACCGATTACTTTTAATTTTGCTTTTTGTTCTGCTAGACTATCGAATTCAAACAGCATTTCACTGCTCCTTCCTTGGTTGGTTAGGTTTGGTATTGGTCATGTGGTTTATGTAAAGAGTCCTCTGACCCAATNTTTTATNTTTGTAACTGCCTTACCTATNGGTGTAACAGTCATATCTTTCATTACCATATCTCTGGTAACACTATTCCATTGTGTTAAGCCAATGGCCGCTGTATAGTCTGCAGTAGAAGCAATATCTACTGCACCACTAAAATTTTTATGCTGTCCTATACGGACAGGCAAATTGAATTTTTCCTGTGCTAAAGGGACTAGATTACGTAACATTGCCCCCCCACCAGTTAATACTACACCATATGTCAATTGTTCATTTATACCAGCCCTAGAAATCTCTCTTCCTATAAGTTGAATTAACTCAATCATACGAGCCTCAACATAACGTGATAATTCATGTTCCGATACTTTCCTTGCAATACCTCCATTTTTAACAGGAAGATCAAATTCTAATTCAGTTGATGACATAGAAGCTTTTGCAGAAGCATATTTCATTTTTATCTGNTCTGCATCTTCCATTCCAATTTGTAACATCACAGCAATATCATTTGTTACAGTNTTGGCNCCAACNTCAACTACAGCAGAATGTCGTATACCNCCATCATAAAAAACACTTATATCAGTAGTCCCNGCACCAATATCAACAACAGCTACACCCATATCTTTTTCATCAGTATCTAATGTTGCAATTGATGATGCAAGTCCTTGAAAAACTAATCCTTCTACATCGATTGCGAGCTCGTGAACACAGNTTACTAAATTTTTCGCAGTTGTAGCTGCCATCGTAATTAAATGAACCTTGGCTTCGAGTCTTCTTCCCGACATTCCAACTGGATCTTTTATGCTATCCATTGTATCTACAAGGTATTCTTGGGGTAAGATATGTAAGATTTCTCTATCGATTGGTAAGGAAACAGCTTTTGCAAGATCTAATACTCTAGCCACATCACTTTGNGTTATTTCTTGTTCCATTGGAACATTACTTGAAGTTCCCTTTTGAACAGCGATTGCTCCTTGGGTATTTATACCTCTTATATGATTTCCAGATATAGAAACTGTTGCGTGATTGACTTTAACACCAGACATCAATTCTGCTTCGCGTACTGCAATTTCAATGGCTTCCATAACTTTATCTCTATGGATGATCGACCCTTTTTTTATTCCCTGAGAAGGAGCTTTTCCAACTCCTAAAATTTTATTTGATCCTTCTTCAGATTTAATTTCAGCAATTAAACAGCATGTTTTTGAAGTTCCAATATCTATACCAATTTCAATATTCTTATCGCTTATTTTCATACTTCTTTTCATACGCGTTCCTTTACTATCACTTGATTTGTATAGCGTAGATCAAGATACTTATAGTCACTTAATTGGCGCATATCCTTTAGAGAATTCTTGAATTTTCCCAATATCTCGATTTTGGACCATATATCAATGTTTCCTAAAATCACTTTAGTTGGATAATCTGCAAGGATTATTACATATTCATCATTCGCATTAAGAGTTACTTCAGAAATATTACTGTATAGTGAAGGATATGTATCAACTATCTTTGTAATTAATTCCATTGTTTCTTGCACTTTTACAGAAATTGTTTGCTGACCAGNAGGGTATAGTTCTTTTGCCGGGTTAAAACCAGATAAACAAGGAATAATAAAGTCATNGGATTTTCCNTTATCCGGTAAAATAATNCCTTCNCGATCAAGCATTAATATCGGATCAATATTTAGCATCGCAANAGGTTCTCTCCCTACNATTTCAATTGATAGGGTAGAAGGGTATTGGCGCGATACTCTTGCAGCTTTAACGTATGGGTTGCTCTCTATTAGAAGACTGACTTCTCTTAAGTTGATTTCTTCTAATTCAATTCCTTTTAATATTTCTAGTTGTGAATAAAACTCTTCTTCAGATACTATTGAGCTACCAGATACAGATATTTTTATATTTTTTCTTATATCTATCAATTGAGATAGTTTTGTATAACTTGACCAACTAAAAGAAGCATATATTAATAGCATAATGATTACTGATATGCTAGATCCAATAATTAATTCAATATTATTATTTTTCTTACGTTTCATATTTCAAATGTTCCTGGTGTGAACCCCAAGGTCCTTATTTCTAATTCTAAATTAACATCAAATTTTTCCAGTACTGTTTTTTTGGCAAGCAAAATCAAATCAACAATATCTTTTGCTTTAGCTTTTCCGTGATTTATGAAAAAGTTTGCATGTTTTGTTGATATTTCTGCATCTCCAATCCGCGATCCTTTTAAACCAGCTTGATCAATTAAATAGCCTGCAGCTAAATCTGGCTTAGGGTTTTTGAAGACACTCCCGGCCGAACGAAATCGCAATGGTTGTGTATCTTTTCTACCTTTACTTGCTTTAGCTCTATCATATTGAATCTCATTAGCCGGTTTTTCATTTAAAGTAAAAGTTGCAGATAGAAGAATTTCATCTTTAGGAAAAGTAGAATTACGATAACTAAAAACGATATCATCTTTTTGATAAATTTTTGTTTCTCCATTAATTAACATTACTTTAATTATATCAAGACAATTTGAAATCTCTCCACCAAATGCACCTGCATTCATGATTAATGCTCCACCTAACGTTCCAGGAACCCCAATCATGCTTTCCATTCCTGTGAGGTTACGTTTTATCGTCTCTTTTACTATTTTACCAAGCATAACTCCTACTTGAGCTTCCATTTTATTACCATCAATCCCCAACTTAGTAAATGATTTTCCTAGAGTAATTACTATTCCTTCAAATCCTTCATCGGCTACTAAAAGGTTTGATCCAGAACCGGCAAAAAATGTATTAATTCCTTTATCTTTAGCAAAAATTAATATCTGTTTTAAGTCATTTTCATCTGCGGGTGTTATATAGGCTTGCGCTGGCCCACCGATACCATATGAGGTGTGTTTTGCCATTGGCTCATTCCTCAAAAATGTACCTTTCACTTTTTCATTTAACATTCTAATTGCATCCAAGTCAGGCAGCTTCCCCTAAATCTTTTAGATGATTGATGTAAGACTCCGCATACCTCCAAATATTTCCTGCACCAATTGTAATTACCATATCATTTGGCTGACACAGGTTATCTAATTTTTTTTCCAGATTTTCCAGATTTTCAATATAATAGATATTTTTATGCCCTGATTCTTTTGCAAAATCAGCAACCATTTTTCCATTAATACCATCTATCGGCTTTTCTCTTGCAGGAAAGACATCAGTTATAACTAATATATCTGCCTCCATAAGGGCAATAGCAAATTCTTGATAAAATGCTTTAGTTCTTGAATATAAATGGGGTTGAAATACACCTATAATTCGACGATTCCATCCATTTCTTGCACTGTTTAGAGTTACACGAACCTCAGTAGGATGATGGGCATAGTCATCAACAACCATTACCCCATTTGCTTCCCCTTTAATTTCAAATCTTCTCCTCACGCCTTTATAAGATTCAAGTCCGGAAGCAATATCATGGAATGGGATATTCATTTCTACACCTAAGGCAACAGATGCAAGCGCATTTAGCACATTATGTTCTCCAGGTACTTGCAGGTGAATTACTCCAAGATTGTTTTGTTTATAAAAAACTGTAAAAGTTGTCTCAGATTTATTGTGAATAATATCACTTGCATAAAAGTCACTTTTTTTATTTAATCCAAAAGTAATTACTGGCCTTTTAATATTTGAAATAATTTCTGCAGCAGCTGGACTTTGATTTCCAATAATGATAGCTCCATAAAAAGGAGATGCATTCGCGAATTGAGTAAATGCATTTTGCAAATCATATATGTCTTCATAGCAGTCTGTATGTTCAAGCTCAATATTTGTAATAATGCCAATTGTAGGTTGTAATGATAAGAAACTCCTATCAAACTCATCAGCTTCTACTACTATTATATCTCCTTCACCTAGCAAAGAATTAGTATTTATGTTCCGTACTAAGCCACCTACAACAAGCGTTGGGTGTAATTTTGCTTGACTTAACATTGCACCTACCATGGAAGAAGTACTTGTTTTTCCATGCGTACCTGCTACTCCAATGCTCGTTTCTTTTAAAGCTATTAATTCACCAAGCATTTCTGCTCTTCGTATAATGGGAATATTTTTTTCAAGCGCAGCAATAATCTCTGGATTATCCTCTTTTACAGCGCTAGAATAGACTAATACATCTGCATCGGATAAATTATTAGCATTATGTCCTTTAATAATCTCTGCACCTTTAACTTTTAAGTTTTCAATCACTTTTGAATCATTTATATCAGATCCTGTTATATTAAATCCTTGGTTCAAAAGCAATTCAGCTATACCACTCATTCCAATACCACCAATACCAACAAAATGTAATTTTTTTACATGCCTAAACATTAAGCCTGGGTCACCTCTAATATTTTCTTTACAATATTTTTTGTAGCATTCGGCTTTGCTAATTGGAGTGCGTTTTTTCGCATCTTAGATAATTTATCTTTATCTTTAATTAATTCAAGAATTGTATTTCCAAGAATATTATTATCTATATTTTTTTGATTTATCATAATTGCAGCACCTGCTTGCACGATTGTTTCTGCATTTTTAGTCTGATGGTCCGCGGTAGCGGTAGGAAGGGGGAGGAGGATGCTAGGCATACCGCAGACCAATAACTCAGACAAAGTCAACGCACCAGCTCTTGAAATAACAAGATCACTAATTGCGTATGCAAGATTCATTTCTTTTATGTAGGGTTTAATTTTTATTTTTTCAGTTTCAAGGTGTTTCAAGCTTGAATAATTCTTTTCACCTGTTTGCCACAAAAGTTGGATATTATTCTTATCAAAAATATCCAATATTGAACGTATAGCATCATTAAGAGGGACAGATCCTTGACTACCACCAAATAGAAATACAGTTTGCAAAGAACTATCTAATTGGAAAACATCGTACCCTATTTGTTTTGACCCTTTATCAATTCCATTGCGCGTTGGGTTTCCGGTCACATTTATTTCAGTATCTAGATAAGGTTTAGAATCTTTTGTGCCAGCAAAGACNGCAGTTGCTTTTTTAGCAAATAATCTTGTNGTTAAACCCGGGTAAGAATTTTGTTCTTGNATCATAGTTGGTATATTTCTTTTNATTCCAATTTTTACAGGTATAGAACTAGCATATCCACCAGTGCCAATTATTACTTTGGGATCCATTTTATCAAATAAAGATTTAATTTTCTTAATAGATAATGGTATTCGAATGAATAAAGCCAAATTTTTTACAATACTATTTATAGATAAGGATCTTTGAAAACCACTAATGGGTATAAGCGTATGAGANAGACCTTTATTTGGAAGTATTTTTGCTTCTAAGCCAAATTCAGAACCAATGTAATGTACTTTTACATTATTAGTNCGTTTCATAATTTCTTCACCTATTGCTAACGCAGGGTAAAGATGNCCTCCAGTTCCTCCTCCAGCAATCATTATACGAATTTCCTCATCCATATACCCTCGGGCTCCATCCGCTTTTATGAATCAAAGATCTTTTTGCCTGACTTATATTAAGNAATATTCCCATGCTAACCAGATTGATTAATAGACCAGANCCACCATAACTAATAAATGGCATTGGNAATCCAGTCGTAGGAACAACACCAGTAACTACCGCTGCATTTATAAAACCGTAAAGTATAAAATTAAAACTGATTCCTGTTGCAAGAAGAATACCGAAAGTATCTGTACTTTCTTTAGCTATTTTNATTCCTCTTTGGAAAATAAAGACAAAAGTAGATAAGATAAATACTGTACCTANTAGNCCAAGNTCCTCACCAATTATTGCAAAAATAAAATCTGTATGGGGAGTNGGAAGAAACANGTTTTTCCCTAAACTATTTCCTAACCCTAAACCTAGAAANCCTCCATTACCTAGACTAATCAAAGATTGTTTTATCTGGTACGATTCTTGGACTCCGGCAGATTCCCCATAAAAAAAAGTTAAAACTCTTTGCAATCGATAAGGTTTCATTAACATAATNGGAACAAGCACCATTAGCGAAACAGCACCAGTTGCCGTTAAATGAGAAATTTTCGCACCCCCTATAAATAACATCATAAAACCAATTAATCCAATCATTGCCGCACTNCTAAAATCAGGCTGAATTACTATTAATCCCATTGTAAAAGCAAGAATGCCAATGAGTNTTGCAAANCCATTATAAAAATCTNTTATTTTTNCTCTATAGTGATCTATAAATGTTGCTAAATAAATAATNATNGAAAGTCGTGCTATATCTGATGTTTGAATAGAAAATCCGCNAATATATAACCATCTTGCNGGTGAANTNTTTCCTTGAATCCAATAACTAATCTTNGTTATAAACAACAATGCTATGGANCCNATTAATAGATATTTTGAAATATTTTTTAAATTACGGTAATCAAANATCATTACAGCAAACATAACAAAGACTCCAANNAATANNCTTNTTAGATGTGCTTGTAAATAAATGGTTGCTGTTGCTCTTTGGGATTGATCCAAAGATATTGAATTACTTGCACTAAATAACATAACAGTTCCAATTACGCATAGGAGAACAACCCCTACTAATAAATAATGATCATATTTTTTTGTTATTACATCAATATATTTCATTGATTTATTTCCATAGAATTAACCAAGTCTCTAAAATGATCACCACGATGTTCAAAATTGTCAAATTGATCAAAACTCGCGCAACCTGGAGACAATAAAATTATATCTCCAGGTTGGCTGTAGTTCTGGGCAAGGCTTAGGGCTTCATTAAGATCCATTGCCGAGGTAGATCTTACCGCATCCCCTATTGCCAGGAGTATTAATTCCTTAGCTTGCCCGAATGCGATCACTGTTTTGAGGTATTTGTGGGTATGAGGAAGGAGTGATCGAAAATCACCGCCCTTATCTATGCCTCCTAAGAGAAGGATAATGGGCCGTGAGAAGCTTTTTAATGCCACTTGAACAGCATCTAAGTTTGTCGCTTTAGAATCATTTATATACGTAACATCATTAATTTCAGCTACTTTTTCTAGTCTATGGGGTACTCCTGAAAAAGTAGATAGAACTGAACAAATTGTATTATTTGGAATTCCAATTATGTGCGCCGCTGTAGCAGCTGCCAATACATTAGATAGATTATGTTTTCCAGGTAAAGTTATATCATCCATTTGTATAAGCGTGGCGTGCTCATGAGTGTAAATTTTTGTACGATTTGGTTGAAAAATCGCCTCCGGATGATAATTTTGTCCGAAGGCGATTTTTCTAGAGGTGGACTCCGCAATTTCCTCTACCAATATATTGTCATTTGCATTATATACAATAAAATCCTCTTTAGTTTGATTTGACCACATATTCATTTTAGCGGCTATATATTCTTTCATTGATGTATATCTATTCAAGTGATCTGGAGTAATATTTAGAAATATTGAAATAAATGGTTTAAAGTGAATAATAAATTCCATTTGGAAACTTGATATTTCTAGGACCCAAACTCTTTTACTATTTGGGTTATTTAAATCATTTAATACCATACGGGAGAAGGGAATACCTACATTACCTGCCAAAAGCCCATGGATTTCATCAGTTTGCACCATTTCTTCAAGAATATGAGCCGTCGTAGTTTTTCCATTACTACCCGTTATTGCTATAATTGGAGCTTCTGTGTACCAACTAGCAAACTCTATTTCACTAACAATAGGTATATTTCTTGTTTTAGCTTTTACAATTAATTCTGAATCTTGAGGAATCCCTGGAGATATTATCCAAAGATCTGCTTCGTATATTTGCTCACTGTGATTTCCTAATTCTCCATTTATATTTAGTTTTTTTAGTTCATCTAATGAATCGATCAAATCCTGTGAATCATTTTGATCACTAACAAATACATGTGCTTCATTATGGACTGCTAGCGATGCAGCTGCAACGCCACTAAGAGCAAGACCGAGTATAACTACTTTTTTCCCTTTTATATCTATGTTATCTCGGTCTAGTATTACCATTATCTTATCTTAAAAGTTGTTAGTGAAAAAAGGGCCAAGAGTATTCCTATAATCCAAAATCGAATAACGACGCGTGATTCTGGCCAACCTTTTAATTCGAAATGATGATGAATAGGAGCCATTTTGAAAAATCTTTCTCCTTTACCAGATCGGTATTTTGTCCATCGGAAATAACCAACTTGGATCATTACGCTGATAGCTTCCCAAACAAAAACACCTCCTATGATTGCTAATAAGAGCTCTTTTTTAAGCAATACTGCTAGTGTACCTAATGCTGCCCCAGTAGATAATGATCCAATATCTCCCATAAACACTTCAGCTGGACTTGCATTAAACCATAGATAACCAATACAGGCACCAGTAATAGCAGCAGTGAAAATTGTCAACTCTCCTGCACCCGGTAAATACATTATATTCAAATAATCTGAAAAATCAACTCTACCACTGATATAAGCAATTGCTGAAAAAACAGAAAAAGATATAGCTAATAATCCAGCAGCTAGGCCATCTAACCCATCTGTTAAATTCACTGCGTTCGATGTGCCTGTTATTACAAGAATAATTATTAATGGATAAAATAATCCAAAGTCTATTTCATAATTCTTTAGAAATGGTATACTTGTAGAAGATACTATATTTTGATACTCAGAAGTATTATAAATCCAGAAACTAATAATGATGCCAAGAGATATCTGTCCGATCAATTTGTATTTTCCTATCAAACCTTTTTCAAATTTTTTAACAACCTTTAGATAATCATCTAAAAAGCCTATAATCCCCATCCATATCAATGATAATAGAATTATTTGAATAAATGTATTAGATAGATCAGCAAAGAGAAGGGTTGGGAGGATCACAGATCCTAGAATTATGATCCCCCCCATAGTTGGCGTGCCCTTCTTCACGAGGTGTGATTCGGGTCCGGATGAGCGTATCTCTTCACCTATTTGATGAAAACGCAGTTTGTGGATAATCCAGGGCCCGATGAGGAAGCTTATAAATAACGCTACGATTGCAGCAGATGCTGAGCGAAAAGTAATGTATTGAAATAAATTCAATGGAGAATAATAAGTTTTGAGCGGTAATAGAAGTTCGTATAGCATTATTTCATTAATGTTTCTATAATAGTTTCCATTGCCATACCTCTTGATCCTTTAACTAAAATTTTATCTCCATCCATTATTTCAGTTCTTAATTCCTTTATCAAATCTTCTTTAGTGCTAAAATGCATATGGCCTGGACCACTAAATATTGATTCATGAGTTGCTACAGTTTCATTTCCTACTGTAAACACAAGATCAAGATCTGATTCAGCACATTTTTGGCCAACTTTTATATGTTGATTTTTGGACTCATTGCCAAGCTCAAACATGTCTCCAAAAATTAAAATTCTTCTGCCATTTCCTGAGAACCCTGTTAAATAGTCTATNGCNGCAACTGTTGATTCAAGATTTGCATTATATGTATCATCAATAAATGTCATATTTTTTGATTTCTTTATCTCACAACGNCCTGGAGGAGGCTGGAAAGTGGATATTCTATCTCGAAATAATTCCCAAGAAATATTTAAAGTATCTGCAATAGCTGCACAAGCGATGATATTTTTGGCAAATGAAAAATTACTTGAACCAGTAAAAATATCCTCAGTGGAAATTGTTAAAGAAAGAGTCCCATCATCCTCAGTGTGAATATCAGCCGGATAATCACAGTCAGCAGTTATTCCAAATGTTATTGAATTTTTTGGACGGTTCATTTTTGCTATATAAGGATCTGTTAAATTGACAAACCCAACCCCCNTTTCACTCATAGATCTAAANAAGGCAGCTTTTGTATGNGCTACCTCATCAATGGATCCAAACCCTTCAAGATGAGCAGGNGCTATATTGGTAATTAAACCATGAGTTGGATTAGCAACGCTACATAAAGCGCCAATNTCNCGAGGTTGATTTGCCCCCATTTCCAAAATACTNATTGAATGGGCTTGCATCATTTGNAATANGGTAAGGGGTAGNCCAATTGAAGTATTATAATTTCCTTCAGTTGCATGTACGGCAAATTGAGCATTTAAAATATGACGTAATAATTCCTTTGTAGATGTTTTCCCATTTGAACCTGTTATTGCAATGACAGGTATATCAAACTGATTACGCCAAAAAGACGCAACTGCACTAATGGCTTCCATAGAATCATTTACTAAAACTGCATATACATCTGTTTCAATATGTTTTTCAACTACAACAACCTTTGCGCCATTATCAACTGCATTATCAATAAAGTCATGCCCATCGACATTCTCGCCGCAAATAGCAATATATAAATCTCCAGGCCGNCATTCTCTGCTATCAGTACTAATGCCACCAACCATTGGTATGGTATGGCCAGTTACTGTGCGAAAAATAACTTCAAATTGCGTNGGGTCAGGTAAGCTAACTCTCATGANAATACTCATTTATAATANTTATATCTGAATATGAAATAAGTTTTCCACCTATTTCTTGATACTCTTCACGTCCTTTTCCTAAAACAATTACAATATCATTCTTTACTGTNATATCCAACGCAGCTCTTAATCCATTTTCTCTATCCATAAAAACATCAAAATTATTTTTTTTGAATCCACTGANAATTTCTTCATTTATTTCAGNAAGCTTTTCATTTCTCGGATTATCTGGAGTTACAAAACTATGCGTTGCATATTGTTCTGCTATAGNAGCCATTACAGATCTTTTTGACCGATCNCTATCTCCACCGCATCCAAATACAATATAAATTTTTGCTTTTGAATCAATNATTAATTCTTTGATGNTGCTAANGACTTTTTCATATGCATCAGGTGTATGCGCATAATCAACTATAGCCGTGCCTCCAGAACGGAGNGAAAAANNTTCCATACGACCAGGGANTGATNTACANAAATTTATTCCATCCTCAATAGCTTTTTTACCAATACCCATTGTGCTACCNGTAGCTGTAGCGCAAAGAATATTTTCTACATTGAATTCNCCAATCATTGAAGATTCAATATTATATGATATTCCTCCGGCCTGTATAGTTCCATGAATACCATTTTGAGAAATCTTATAATTCAAAAAAGATATATCAGTGTTTGAAAACATAGATGTGTTTATAACTGGAACAGTGCATCTAGTAGTTATCGCTTTACCATATTCATTATCTATATTTATTACTGCAGCAGTTGAATTAGGATATGAGGTAAATAATTTAACTTTTGCTTCAAAATAATTTTCTATTGTACCATGGTAATCTAGGTGTTCAGGGTAAAGGTTAGTAAAAACTGTGAAATTAAAATCTATATCATTTATACGATATTGATCTAATGCATGTGAACTTGCTTCCATTACAATGTGGGTAAATCCATCATTACATAGATTATTCAAATTTTGATGAAGAGTTATGGAATCAGGTGTAGTAAGCGATTTGTTTTTTGAATATCCTTCAGGAATAATACCTAATGTTCCAATTTGCGCCGCTTTTTTACCTGCAGAATTAAGTATAGATGTAAGTAACGAAGCTGTGGATGTTTTACCATTAGTCCCTGTAATTCCAACTACATTCATTTTTTTCGTTGGATGATTATAAAATTCTGCCGCTATTCGAGATACCTCTTTACGAGGATTGGTTACTTTTATATTTGGTATTGGCAACTTTTCAATAAAGTCATTATCCGTAATTATTGCAGCAGCACCATTTTTTATTGCTTCAGGGATAAATCCATGTCCATCAAAATTATTGCCTTTAATAGCTATATATAGTTCGCCAGGATTGATGTTTCTTGAATTCGTTGATATGCCTGATATTGGAATATTTGGAACATCTTCAATTTTAATAATATCTCTTAATAGTTGGTTTAGTGTGTTTTTCATTTTAAACCTATAGTACATACTGATCCTTCAATAAGATCTGTACCGGGTTTTGGACTTTGCCAAGTTACTTGCCCAGATCCGCTAAATTTAATTTTATATCCCATTTGACGTAATACGACTTTTGCTTGCAAGAGGCTCATNCCCCTTACATCAGGCATTGAATTACTATATTGATTCATATTTACATATGTTGCTTTTGTGAACATTGGTTTTAATTGAACTTTATTTGATTCAATAAAATTGTCCACCATCATTAAAGGTTCTTGCTCTTTTTTGTATTTATCTTTCAAAATTTGAATTGAATCATCCATATTTATAATTCTTTTTGCTACTCGACGAAAGATAGGCGCAGCACCGATCCCTCCCCAATGAAATCCGTATTTTGGTTCATTCAGTACAAAAACCCCAACAATCTGAGGGTTTTCAGCAGGGAAAAATCCTGCAAAATTCGATATGTATTTTGTATTTGAATATTCTCCATCTATAAATTTTTCAGCAGTGCCTGTTTTACCAGCTATCGACCAACCGGGAAGGTATGCGCTTGTCCCTGTCCCTGTTTCTACTACTCTGGTTAACATTTTTGTTAGATCTTTCATCACTATAGAATCGGAAACCTTCCTTAAAACTTCTGGCGTTTCTGTATAAATCGATTTTCCATTATTATCTATAATCTGTTTTACAAGTAAAGGTTTCATTAAAAATCCACCATTTGCAATTGCNGCATATGCCATTGCCAATTGTAATGTTGTAACAGCAATTTCCTGACCCATAGATACAGATGCGATTGAAAANCCACTCCATTTTGTTANATGGCGCAATGTCCCTGAAGANTCTCCTTCAAAACTAATATTTGTTGGCATTCCAAAACCAAAATCTCGACAGGNTCGATATAATCGCTTTGTTCCAATCCTATCNGCGATCTTTATTATACCAACATTACTAGAATTTTCTATGATTTGTGGAAAAGTTAATAATCCATAATCCTCGTGATCATTTACGACTTCTCCTGCAAATGTGAATTGTCCATTTTCACAAAAGAATTCTTCATTTAAATCAACTAATTGATGTTTTAAAGCTGCAGCAGCAGCAACGAACTTGAATGTTGAACCTGGCTCAAACTGGTCAGTTAACACTCTATTTTTATGATATTCCATCGAGTATTTTGATGGATAGTTTGAATCAAAGTCTGGCAATGAAGCCATCGCCAATATTGCCCCTGTCTGAGGGTTGATTAAAATCCCCATTGCAGATATTGCTTCNGTTTCATTAACTCTTCGAAATAATTCTTCTTGTAAAACTACTTGATAATCAAGATCAATAGTAAGTTGGATATTGCTTCCGTCAANTGGNGCTTTTGAAGGAAATCTATTATTAGGTAAAGCATTNCCTTTTCCACTTAATTGGCGCATNACCCAACCCGAGGATCCTGTTAAATAATCATTGTATTGTTTTTCTATTCCTGTAAGACCAAAATTATCTGGATCAGTGTANCCAATTAATTGNGAAGCTATATTGNCATTNGGATAAAANCGNTGCGAATCCCTNTCAACAATTANTCCTTCAGGTAAATCTTCTAGTANAGCTTTAGACTCTTCTTTACTAAGNTTTCTCTCCAAATAAGTAAAATTCTTATTTTTTTCTAATTTCTCTTTATAGTATTTAGATGAACGGCCAAAATAATCACTTAACTTATTTGCAAGNTTATTTNTGTTANTAACTTTGGCAGGATAAGNCGCAAAAGAGTATTTAATAATATTTCTAGTTAAAGGNTTACTATTGTGGTCATAAATNTTTCCTCTAANAGCAGGGATAGGTATTTGAGCCTGTGCTTGTTTAAAACCTAGTTCTCTATACTTTGCTCCGTTGATTACTTGTACTTGAAATAGACGGATTGATAAACCTATCCATGAAAATANAATNAAAGATATGATTATTAGAATTCTTGAANGAAACTTTAGATAATTTTTTGTCATTTATTAAATGCTAAATTATTTGGATCAATATAAACTGAGATCGTTTCTGGAGTCGCAAATACCATTCCAAGTTCTTTTTTTGCTTTATCTGTAACACGATCAACCCGACCAAGTAAAGCAATATCATTTTGAAGATCCTTAATGCTGTTATTTAGTTCTTCTCTTGTAGCNTTTTGCAACTCTATTGCAATTAGAGTTTCATCAATTTCCGTATAAACCCATAAATAAGATATAAGGCCAACTATTGATGCAATTGTGATGCCAAAAAATGATAAAGTTTGTATAAACTCTTTTTGTTTTCTAGCNNTTCTTTTTGTGTTTNTTTTCATGTTTATATTTTCCTACCTACTCTTAACTTTGCNCTTNTAGATCTTTTATTATTTATNATTTCTATTTCTGAAGGNCTAATTGGTTTTTTTGTTAAAATTTTTAATACACTAATATCCGATAAGNGTTTGTATTGATGTTTCACNAATCTGTCTTCAAGGGAATGGTAGCTGATNATTGCTATTTTTCCATTTGGGGATAGATAATCAACAAACTTTAAAAGAAAATCTTGTAGAATTTCCAATTCATTATTNACAATTATTCTTAGAGATTGAAAAATACGAGCGAANATACGATCTCTATTATTNGGNGGAGTGCATCTTCGAATAGCCTCACGCAAATGATTCACTGTNTTCATTTCTTTCATNTCTTTTATCGATCGCGCGATACGATAAGAGAACCGTTCCTCTCCATAGATTTGAAAGATTTTTGTTAATTTATCTATNCTNTTATTTTTGATGATATCACTTNCTTTTTCACCGGATGTATANTCAAATCGCATATCTAAATTTCCNTCCGATCGGTANGAAAACCCTCGGNGCTCAGAGTTAAGCTGATTAGATGAAANGCCAAGATCAAGTATNATACCATTGACATAAGNGATTCCNTCTTTAGATANTATAGTATCAAGTTTATTATACGATGAATGATGTAGGGAGAGTAGGGAGGAAGAGCTTGAAAAATTTTCATTGCAGATTTTCAATGCTTCTTCGTCACGATCAATGCCTATTAGCTTACCGTGTTTTCCTAGGTTGTTGAGGATTGAGCTGGCGTGACCTCCAGGACCAATGGTCCCATCTATGTAGATCCCATCTGATTCTATTTTCAGGTAGGATAAAATTTCTGCGCTCATTACAGGGATATGGTTTAATGCTAAATCCTGCATTGAGCCCGTTTTCATTAAATGATAATCTTTTCTGCAAGCTCATCGTAAGCATTATTATCTATTTTTATATTTTTCTTATCAATTTCTTTTAGCTTATCAGGATTCCAAATTTCTATTTTGTTCACCATTCCAATAATTAATGTTTTTTTCTTTAAGTGAGAGTAATCAATTAGGTTTGATGTTAATTGTATACGACCTTGTTTATCGTAACTAGTAGATGAAGCATAGCGCACAGTATTCCTAATAAAAGTTCTATTAATTGCTGATAATGAAGATAGATTTTTCAAGTTATTCTCAATATTTTTCCAAACAATAGCAGGGTAAACCCAAATACACGGATCCAATCCTTTAGTAATAACAAACATTTCTTCATTATCCGCAGATAATGCTTTACGAAATTTCGCTGGAATATTGATACGACCTTTATTATCAACCGTATAAGAATATTCCCCAGTAAATGTATTTAAATTTGTAGTCATAACTATTTAAATATAAGGGATATTTACCCACAACTACCCACAATATATTTAGTTTGAATAATTATATCAATATATTTTTATCTAATAATGATAAAAAATATGAAAAATATGTGATTTGTGAAGAGACTACCTATTAATTATAAATAGTGGGTAGCAATGTGTAGGAAATTAGTTTTGGGGGACGAAATGTTGAATTGTTATAGTTCTATTAATTCCATTTAGATTAATTTTTGCTGGATTTTTTGTTGATTCAAGATATGGGATCAACTGTCCGTTCCAAAAAATATCTATATTTTTTGTAGGATTAACCAATAATTCAAATCTTTTTACGAAAGAAAAATTATCCTGCTTAGAGCTATTTAAAATATTTTCAATGGGAAGAGACGAATCAGTCTCTGTCCTCATCCAGATATCATCTTTTCTTGATATAATTTTTACCATATATGGGGGGTCTACATCTAATGAGCCGCTATTTGTTTTATCTATAATAAAATCATTAATTAATTCAAAATCTGTTATTGGATTTAAGTTAGATGTTTCACTAATATTTTTAGCCAGGGATAAATTGTCATCGCTACTAACAATTTTTTTAATTATATATATACTAAATAAAAGTAATAATATCATGGAAAAGCCTTTAAGCCATTCAGACTTTTTCTGGTATGGATTTTTTGATGATTCAATTTTAGAAGATTCATCAACATCCTCATTTACATCTATTATTGGTAAAATTTCTTCATCAGATTTATTTGATTTTTTCCCATTATTTATTAATTCATCTAACTGATAAAGGGCATCGATAGGATCAGCTCCTATTTCAACGCAATAAGCTTTAAGAAATAAACGAATGTAAGTACTAGGTAAAATTTCAAATTTTCCATTTTCAATCGCTTTTAAGTATTTTATATCTATCTTTGTTCGCTTTTCAATTGCTTCTAAATTAATTTTACGTTCGCGCCTTAAAGACTTAAGTTTTTTGTGAAGGTCATTCATTTTGTGAAGGTCATTCATAATGATTATAATATAATGTAGAAATTAATCGTCATTAGTAATATGAAAAACTAAATTATCTTAATTTACTTATTTCTTTCCAAAACTTAGCTAAAGGAAGTCCCATAACATTATAGAAGCACCCATCAATTTTTTTAACGTATACTGCAAACCAATCTTGGATACCGTAGCTTCCAGCCTTATCAAATGGTTTATAAGTATTAATATAATAAGATATACAGCTATTATCTAAAGTTTTAAATGTAACTTTTGTGGTTTCATGAAAAGTTCTATTTATACTTTTATCTATACATTGAAGAGATACACCTGTAATTACTTTATGAGTTTTTCCAGATAACATTGAAAGCATATCAAAACTTTCTTTTTCATTTTTAGGCTTCCCAAGTATTTTTTTATTACATACTACTATAGTATCTGCTCCAACAACTAATTCTTTAGGAAATTTAATAGAAATTTTTCTAGCTTTTTCTAATGCAAAATATTTAGCTATACGCTCTGGAGAAAGATCAAATTCAATTGATTCATCTATACCACTAATCTCTGTAGTAAAATCGATTCCAATTTGTTTTAATAATTGTTTTCTTCGTGGTGAGCCGGAAGCCAAGATTATATTATTAAAAGGAAACATAAGATCTATTGGTATTTAGCTATTTTACCAATTCTTGATACTTTAATACCATCCTTAATTGCTTTAAGTGAATATAGATATACTCCATTAGCAATATTATCTCCATATTTATCTTTACCATCCCAATTAATTAAGTTATAGCCTGCTTCATAAAATTTTCTATCAATATTTCTAACTTTTCTTCCACCTAAAGTATAAATATTAATTTCAATTTCTGCTGATTCATTTATTTCAAAGCTAAACTGAGTATTCTTTTTAAAAGGGTTTGGATAATTAAATATATTAAATAATGTTAAACCTTTATTATTTGAAACAAATAGTTTAATGTCCTTTTGAGAAGGGTTATTAGCATTATCCCATACTTTAACTTGGAAATGTAAATTATCATTACTTAAATCATTGATAAGTATTTTTCCAGTTGTAATGCTATTCTTATCGTAAATAAATAAGTGAGTTATATCCGTTTCATTTTCATTGGTAATATCCGTAAGCAATATTTCATGTCCAATTTCTCCAGTAAGATTAATACCTATTGGATCTGATAGTCGTAAATATAATTGTTCTTCATTTTCTAAATGATCACCTTTTCTTAATTGAAAACCACTTTCTTTTTCAAATGAAATAATAGGGCCAGAGATATCCTGAACTGAGTTACCTCCTTTAAATATAATGTTTTGCGCTGAACCTATTGCTTCCAAAGATGGGTTATCTTCTAAAATAATATAAATATTAATTTCTCCTGTCTCATCTGAATATGATATATCCTTTGGGACTCTCATCATTGCACTAAAGTCTCTTCCATTGAAGGAGAATTGACCTTTAAATAATGTTTTTCCTGGTAAAGTATAGCTTAATTCTTGTAAAGTTGAATTAATTGAATATTCTCTAGTAACTGTTCTATCTGCATCATTTAAAGATAGGAAACCAAATCCCGAACCATTAATATTTATTTCTTGAATGCCATTAATCCTTGCAGTATCTAATGTACGTAAAGTATCAGGGCTAATATTAACAATATTTAAGCTATGCTGGGGTAATGCAAGCTTCATAGCGGGGTCCCCGAATAATTGAAAAAGTTCGCCGCTTGAAGATCCATCTTTTACTGATTGCATTATAATCCCAATAGGATCATTTGTTATTGCTCCATCTTGAAAAATAGATTTAAAAATCTCTCTAGTAAAATATGCATTACTAGTAACAGATATTAATCTAGTTGTAGAAATAATTGCACTCGCTCCATTATTTTGCATACGTATGATTTCTTCTGAAAAAGCCTCAGTATCTATCTCATCGAAATGACCCCAAGAACAGGTCCCTGCTATCCAGACTGGAAGCATTCCATTTGTATTAATATTATTTAAGTCGTCATCTTGATATAATAATCTTTCTTGTGCCCATTGATGGGCTGAACCATGTCCTATATAGTTTATTATAGATGTGCCTTCCGATAATATATTTAATAATTCTTCAGTTGCATCAGGTTTTATTACTCCATATAGAGATGAATTGCTTACTTCGGGATATTCCATCATATATAATTTTCTAATTTCAATACCTGGACTGATAAGATTAGCAATAGTTTCAGAGTTTTGAGTATGACTTTTTCCAGTTGCTATAGATCCATGAGTGGGTTCAGGTCTTGCAGCATCATCTGCTACTAATGTAACTCGCTGTCTCCACATCCCATAAATAGGATTTGTTTCGTATTGTATAATCTTTTCTACAAATGCTGAAACATCTTCTGATGATTTCGCAGGATAGCGACCGATTGCAATATCTGGTATTAATCCATTATATGCAGCTAAACGATCGTCAGTAGCTCTATGGTTATTACTATAACCTATTTCAATTGTAGGTACTTTAATATTGGATTGCTGAGTTATATTTCGATAATCATAATCTGCATCACCCATTAATAAAACAGTATATGGCCTAGGTTCTTGCCAGTATTCTTGTGTCCATTGAATAAAATCTCTTATGGCGACTGGATCTTTATTCCCTCCAGAGAATTCATTATAAATTTGTTCTAGATTGATATATTCCGAACTAACTCGATGTGATACCAATGATGCGGATGCATCAGCATATTCTATTGGGCCAATAATTAGATGATTAACCCCTGGCCTATTGGTTCTGTAGCTATTGAAAGATATATTTTCAACTAAATCAAGTTCATTAATAATAGTTAATGTAGATAATGAAAAAACACTATAGCGTGATAAAGTATCTTCTGGNAGAATAGTGTNAAAATACATGCTAGAATTATCTATATTTTGAATAACTAGTTTTGGTGTTGNAATATCAGTTATTTCCCAGACAATGATTTCAGATTGAGTATTAAATTGAAATCTAATAGAATTACTATGNATAGGTGAAAAAAACTCATAAGGAATATTTATATCATCTAGATTTCTACCATATTGTCCGAAAACATAGTCAAAATGAGGCTGAGAATAATTATTGCTAGATGAGTTTTTCAAAATAAATAAGTTTGCTCCATTATTCAATCTATTTCCTGAAAAGCTAAAAGTTGNACTAGTTTTAACTAATCCGAACCAAGACTTTGATGCTTGTAATTCGTTCATTGATTGATGGTAAATATCAATTAAATGATTAGGGTTTCCTTGTGTTTCAATAGATGATGAGTTTCCCAAAAATCCAACACTTGCAGTAACATCTATNGATGAATTTGGTGAATTCATCGTTGTAACTATTGTATAAGAACTACCATTTGGGATCGCTGNACCAGCCCAAGATAAACCACCTGCAAATGGGTTAATTAAATCGTTTTCCTGATAAAAAGTTGACACTCCATAGTTTATTGATAATGCAGTGCTTGTTGGAGATTCTAGTTCATTTATCCTTTTACCATAGGTTGTATTTTCATCAGGAATAAAAAGCCAATAATTATTTTTATCAAAGTATAGATTTTTTTGATGATTTATATTTAAACCCTGATTATTTATACCGCTTGCACCTCTACCATAGAAAATAATTTGATCTTCACTATCAAGTTCTCCATCATCTTCTCCAAGGAAATAAATACCTATCTCAATTAAATTATCANTNATCGGTTTATANTTTATTATCTCGGTTATATTNCTACTACGATCTCTCCCTAGACTAGAATTTGTGTATAACTTAAAATATCTTGGATCACGATTGGANAGTTCTAGTCCACTATTTATTATTGAACTTGCNGGAATTGTATACATCCCATCATCAGNAATTTNAAATCGAGTCCATTGTCCNTTTGTNGATAAAACCTTATTCATTTTTTTNTGATNAAATGGTTTTATCCATTGTTTTGCTGTAGGCCAATTAATTACACGATTTTCTAGTAATTTTTTTTGATTATTATTTGGAGATTTATTATTAGATATAGTTTTCTTAAANAGNCAAGTTATCCTGATCTGNTTATAATATTGATTTCTATCNTTNTTAGGATCTATTTGCAAAGTTGCAACATTTAAATTTTGCAACNTTTGAATATTAATCCATTTTATACCATTNTGTTCTGGNACATACCAACTATTAGAAATATTATATATTTTTCCATATTCAATTAATAATTCTGGATATTCCTGTTCTGGCAAACCNATTAGTATAGATATTGGTTTAAGATCTTCCTCTGATATTAAATTAAGATTTACTTCAAAAATTAGTTCATGTTNATTTGATTGTATAACTGAGTAATCAATTTCTGCAAATATATTTGCTAATAATATTATTGGTAGAATTCTTTTAATTAACTTCATCGATATCTGAATTTAGATATTTTGGGCCTATTGAGTTTGAATTATGACGATTTAATGATGTATTTTTAATATTATATTAATTACGATTATTTAGTATTTCAGTTCCAATTCGTTAGAAAGGTTAAAATTTTACTATGTTTGATTTTGAAATAATCAAAGATTATTATGCTGGTCTATCAGAGCGAGTAGATTTTGCAAAGAATATACTTAAACGTCCCTTGACTTATACTGAAAAGATTTTATATAGCCACCTATTTGAATCAAAATTTGATGCTGAATTTCTTAGAACTAAATCATATGTTGAATTTGCTCCAGATCGGGTTGCCATGCAGGATGCAACAGCTCAAATGGCATTATTACAATTTATGATGGCAGGTAAGAATAAAGTAGCAAAGCCTACAACAGTTCATTGCGATCATCTTATTCAGGCGAAAGTTGATGCACAAAAAGATTTATCAGTTGCTTTGAATACAAATGGGGAGGTATATGATTTTTTAGAATCAGTATCTAACAAATACGGGATTGGATTTTGGAAGCCTGGTGCGGGAATCATTCACCAAGTCATTCTTGAAAATTATGCTTTTCCTGGAGGTATGATGATAGGAACAGATAGCCATACGGTTAATGCGGGGGGCTTGGGGATGATTGCTATTGGAGTTGGTGGCGCAGATGCTGTTGATGTTATGGCAGGTATGCCATGGGAATTATTATTTCCAAAATTAATAGGTATCAAACTTATAGGTGAATTAAACGGGTGGACATCTTCTAAAGATATTATATTAAAAGTTGCAGGTTTATTATCTGTAAAAGGAGGTACAGGTGGAATAGTAGAATACTTTGGCCCTGGCGCCAAGAATCTTTCATGCACTGGAAAAGGTACAATATGTAATATGGGTGCAGAAATAGGCGCAACAACATCTATTTTTGGCTATGATGAAAATATGACCAAATATCTTCGAGCGACTGGACGTACTGAAGTTGTAGAATTAGCAGAAAATTATAGCGAATATCTGCAAGCTGATAAGGAAATTTACTCTGATCCGGAATCGTATTTTGATCAAGTGATAGAAATTAATTTATCTGATTTGGAGCCACATTTAAATGGTCCATTTACCCCAGATAGAGCAACACCAATATCTCAAATGGCCAAAGCTGCGAAAAAGAATAATTGGCCAACAAAGATTGAAGTTAGCCTGATTGGATCATGTACAAATTCATCGTATGAAGACATTTCTCGTTCTGCTAGTATAGCAAAGCAGGCAATAGATAAGAACCTTACCGTTAAAAGTGATTTTACAATAACGCCTGGAAGCGAGCAAGTCCGCTATACAGTAAATAGAGATGGGTATCTTAGTATATTTGAAAAAATCGGAGGTATTGTTTTGGCAAATGCTTGTGGCCCATGTATTGGACAATGGAACAGACATTCAGATGACCCNGATAAGAAAAATACAATTGTTACATCATTTAATAGAAACTTTGCTAAACGAAATGATGGTAATCCCAATACATATGCTTTTGTTGGATCTCCAGAGCTTGTAACTGCACTTGCTATTTCAGGAGATTTATCATTTAATCCAATGAAAGACACTTTAATAAATGATAATTTAGAAGAAGTATCGCTAGAACCACCAATTGGATTAGAATTACCTGGAAATGGATTTGAAGTTGAAGACCTAGGTTATCAGAAGCCTGACAAAAATGGTGCTTCTAATGAGATTATTATAAACCCTAAATCAAAACGATTACAATTGCTTACTCCTTTTTCAAAATGGGAAGGAGATAATATAAGTAACTTGAGATTGTTAATTAAAGCAAAAGGAAAATGTACTACTGATCATATATCTATGGCTGGCCCCTGGTTAAAGTATAGAGGTCATTTAGATAATATTTCTGATAATATGTTAACTGGAGCAATTAATTATTTTAACAATAAGTCTAACTTAGTGAAGAATCAACTTACTAGAGATTATGGTCCAGTCCCACAAGTACAGAGATATTATAAAAGTAATAATATTATGACTATTGTGGTAGGTGATGAGAATTATGGAGAAGGTTCTTCCAGAGAGCATGCTGCTATGGAACCAAGACATTTAGGTGTACGTGTAATTCTTGTAAAATCATTTGCAAGAATCCATGAAACTAACCTAAAAAAACAGGGAATGTTAGCTCTTACATTTGTTGACACATCTGATTTTGATAAGATATTAGAAGATGATTCTTTCTCATTTCTTGATCTTGATAAGATAGCACCTGGAAAAAACATTAGTTTAGAAGTTAATCATATGGATTCAAGTATTGATATTATTAATTGTAAGCATACGTATAATGATGCACAGATAGCTTGGTTCCAAGCAGGATCTGCACTTAATTTGATTCGAAAAAATGAAAGATAAAATGATACAAATTCTTGTTACTGATCCACTATCAGATGCTGGTATTTCAGTGTTAAAAGATGCAAATATAAAAGTTGTATATAATACTGATGCTAATAAACAAGATATGTTAAATATAGTTTCAGAANTTGATGGATGGATCATTCGTAGTGGAACAGTAATTGATNAAGATTTAATTCATGCAGCTAANAAATTACAGGTNATTGGACGNGCTGGTGTTGGTGTNGATAATATTGATATTTCTGCAGCNACTCAAAAAGGAATTATTGTAATGAATACTCCAGATNTAAATACAGTATCAGCGGCTGAGCATACTATTGGTATTATGCTATCCTTAGCTAGAAATATTTCTATTGGTAATCAAAGGCTTAATGCTGGAAAGTGGGATCGTAATAATCTTNTTGGAACTGAGCTTAGAAATAAAACGATAGGCATAGTTGGTCTAGGGAAAATTGGTAGAGAAGTGATGACTAGGTGTTTATCATTTGGNATGCGAGTAATTGGNNATGATCCATATATAACTGATAATGTTTTTANTTCAGNTGATNTTACATTAACTGATTTAGATACTTTGACCAAAGAATCTGACTTTATTACATTACATGTACCCAAACTTGATTCTACGAATAATATGTTTGATTTAGAAAGAATCAAGATGATGAAGTCAACAGCTATGATAATAAATGTTGCTCGTGGAGGAATTATTAATGAAGAAGATTTAGCTGTTGCAGTTAAAGAAGGGATAATTGNTGGTGCTGCGATAGATGTTTTTGTGCAGGANCCTATTGAAAAAGACCATCCTTTTACNAAGATTGATAATATTCTTATGACTCCTCATCTTGGCGCTTCCACTAAAGAAGCTAAAGAAGGAGTATCAGTAACGATTTGTGAATTAGTTAGAGATTATATAATTAATAATAAGCTTTCAAGTGCATTAAATATTCCTATCAGTGATATGAATATATTAAAACAAATACAGCCTCATTTATTACTTGCAGAAAGAATGGGTACTATTCAAGGGCAATTAGCTCAAGGNGCTATTCAAAAAGTGAAAGTACATGTTCANGGACCATTCGATGATTTTAAACCATTTATGTTGGCTTTTATTAAAGGGTTATTAAATGATCGGATTCCTGATAGAGTAAATTTTATTAATGCTGAATTTCTTGCNAAAGAAAGAGGTATAATTATTGAATATGGGGCAAATAACGAAGATGGATCATATACTAACCTCATTAATTCTTGTGTAGTANTTGATAATATGNAAAATATGCTTGATGGAAGTGTTTTTGATGGCAACCAACTNCGATTAGTTAATATTCTAGGATATGATATGGATATAAATCCCATAGGGAACCTTTTATTTGTTAAAAATGAAGATGTACCAGGTGTAATTGGAAAAGTTGGAACGCTATTAGGTGAANATAAAATTAATATAGGNGCATATCTTTTAAGTAATGCNACTGAAATGGATGAAGCTTTTGCAGTAATAAGATTAGACACAGAANTTCCTTCTTCCGTTATTCAATTATTAATTGAAATACCGGAAATTTTATCTGTACAACAAATTATTTGTTAAATAATTATTTAATCTTTGAAAATAAAAGAAAATTCTAAAACCCATATTGTTGGTGCTGGAATTGCTGGAATGACAGCTGCTATTAATCTATCTAAATTTGGCAAATCTGTAATTATTTATGAAAAAAACGATAGTATTGGCGCTTCAAGACATGGAGATTTAGAAGGTATAGAAAACTGGATATTGTCAAAGAATTTGCCAGAATCAATTGCAGAATGTGGTATAGATTTTAATGGTATTCCCAAATTTCCTATATTTGAATTTTTTGTTCATTTAAATGGTGTAAAACCGGTTAAAATTAAATCCCAAGAACCTTTTTTTTATATAGTTAAGCGAGGTACTTCTAGTGATTCATTTGATAATTACTTGGCAGAAATATGTAATAGCTTAAATGTTAAATTCTTATTTAATCAAAGTTATGATATTTCAAAAGCAGATATAAATGCAACAGGGGCATGTCGTGCTGCAGCATATATACGTGGAGCTCAAATTGTAACTGATTTACCAAACCAAGTACATTTATTACTTGGAAAAGAATTTGCACCAAGAGGTTATGCATATTTAATTATTAATGATGGTATTGGTACTATGGCAACAGCATTCAAGAAAAGCGCAAGAGCAAACGATCCATTAAATCTTTGTATTCAATATTTTAAAACACTTGGGTTTGATTTCAAGGTTAATAGTACATTTGCTAATCGTGGTAGTTTTAATCTTCCAAATCTCTGGGATATNAAAAATCCTATTAAGATTGGTGAAGCAGGTGGTTATCAAGATTATTTATTTGGTTTTGGTATGAGGATTGCAATGCATTCTGGACTATCTGCTGCATATAAATTGTCTGGTAAAAATTTCCAATCGAAGATTATTAATCGTGAATTAAATATTAAGAGAAGAATTTCATTCGCTAACAGATTATTATTTGAAAACTTATCAATTAATAATNCAAAATATTTGGTAAATAGATTTGAAAAAAGTAAAGAACCTTTAAATATTTTAAGAGAAGCATATGATTGGAATTGGAAAAAAATTATTAAAAGTATTAAACTTACTAATCAATATGCGATACGCTTTTCTTAGAGGAATTCAATTATTTGCGATGATAATTATAATTTCTGGCTTTGTAATAGGNATACGATTACGTAATATGGATATAGAGTTATCNTCTTTAGTTATTGGAGCAGTAATTTTTTATATGGCAAATCTTTTTNTTGATAAATCAAACTAATGATTTTTAAACCTAGGATATTATNATGACTAAACTATGGAATGATTTAAAAAAAAATATGAAGGATTGGAGTTCTGCTGCTGTAGAAAAAGCAGAAGAGGTTAGTAAAATTGCAGTTGCAAAAACTGAAGAATTAACCAAAATAAGTAAAATTAAAATTGAGGAACATCAATTAGAGCGTGAATTGTCAACTTTATATGAAGATATGGGCCGCATGGTTACAANATATGCAAAAGATGAAAATATNGTAAACTTTTCAGGTAATAAGGAATTTTTTTATCTTATCGAAAAGATTGATAAAATTCAGTTAAAGATTGATAAGAAAATAGCTGATATCAGAGGCATAAAGGAAGAGTACAATATACCTGATTCAGACGTGGAATATGTAATAGAAAATCCAAGTCTAGATACTCAAAATGAAGTAGAAGAAATTNNTGAAGAAAATGATTCTAAAAATGANAATTCAACTGAATCAATTTCTAAAGAAGATTGATTATATCTGATCTAGNTTGAATANTAGNNCTGAAATAGGTAATAAACGTTCCCTTGAATTATATCTAGACGATATAAAAAAATATCAACCNNTGGANCCCAAAGAAGAAATTATATTAGCAGGGCTTGCTAAAAAAGGGGATTTAAAGGCAATAAATAAACTNATNACNCATAACCTACGTTTTGTTGTAGCNGTAGCAAAAAAGTTTCAAGGTCAAGGCCTTCCTTTTGAAGATNTAATCAATGAAGGGAATTTAGGTTTAATCAAGGCAGTAGAGAGATANGATGAAACTCGTGGTTTTAAATTTATTTCTTATGCAGTNTGGTGGATTACTCAAGGAATACGCCAAGCCATTCAAAAAACTGGTAGAGTTATAAGGCTACCTGCACATGTAAGAGAATCTATAGGTAAATTATATAGAAAATCTATTGAATTAGAACAGAATATAGAGAGAGAGCCAACTGCAGATGAACTTGCTGAAATAACAAAAACATCNCCANGTTGGATAAATNATCTAAAACNAATTATTACTGAGCCNGTNTCTTTGGAGGANNCATTTGGAGATTCTGATACTGNNCTATTACATTTGTTAGCTTCAAATGANCCTAGACCTGAAGCGNCCTTAATGAAGCATAGTATTGAAAAAGAAATTTTATCTGTTTTAGATACATTAGAGGANAGAGAAAAATTAGTTCTTGTTTATTATTTTGGTTTTGAAGGAAAAAAACAAAAGAACCTTCAAGAAATAGGGGATGAATTGCAAATAACAAGTGAACGGGTACGNCAAATCAAAGATAGAGCTTTACAAAGANTAAGACATGTGACTCGTTCTCAATTATTAAAAATATATATTCATTAAATTTTTTGAAATAAATTATTTTGTAATAAGTATAGTTTTTATAGTAAAATCGTTCGGAATTATGCAAACAATTATTAACTTCCTGGGTTATGCTTAAGAGACGAAAAAAAATNTCCTCTCGGATCNATGATCATCGTTATGCATTTATATCATATGATGATGAGAATGGNACTCAATGGGATTTCTCTAAAAGACAATTATTNATAGTTGTTTTTCTCTGTGTATCAATTGTAGGAACTGGTTTATTTTTTGCTACTGATTACCTTACAAAAATTCTATATCAGACAAAATTAAAAAATCTAAAAAGAGATTATAGTCAATTATCTCTTACGCTATCTAAACTTCATCAACAGATGGATTTATTATCTACGCATGTAATAAATATAGAAGAAAAAGATCGTGCATTGAGGACTTATGCAAATATGCCTCAAATAGATAAAGATGTTAGAAAATTAGGTATTGGAGGTATGGAGGTTGTTAAGCCCGTTAAAGTAGAAAATCAATTATCAGACCCTGCAAGTAAATTAATTGATTTGGAGATGAATGTAGATAATTTAACAAGGAAAGTGAAATTAGAACTTGCCAGTTATTCAAATATTTATAATAAAGTAATAAAAGAATCAGATCGTTTACAATCAATTCCATCTATTCGACCGGTAAATGGAGGATATATTAATTCAGGATTTGGTTATCGAAATGACCCATTTACTAGTAAGCCTCGTTTTCATTATGGCCAGGATATTACTGTTTCTTCTGGTACAAATATTTATGCACCTTCTGATGGTGTAGTTAAATATGCAGCTAGACAGGGAGGTTTTGGAAAAGTAATTAAATTAGACCATGGATATGGATATAGAACAATTTTTGCACATTTGTCTAAGTTTTATGTTAAATGGGGTCAGAAAGTAAAACGTGGCGATCTTATTGGCAAATCAGGGAATACAGGACGTTCAGCAGGACCTCACTTACATTACGAAGTTCATCGTAATGGAGTTCCACAAAACCCATTGGATTATTTTTTCAGTGGGTATATCAAATAAATTAGAGTTTATAATTCACCTAAACTCTGGGTTTCTTAACTAAATATTTATATCATGGGTAAATACTACCTAGAAACTTTTGGATGCCAAATGAACGTGGCGGATTCAGAAATGATTGAAGGGATACTTCAATCAAAAAATTATTCTTCCATCAATTCTATTGATAAGGCTGATATTATTTTTGTAAATACTTGCGCAATCAGAGAACATGCTGAAGAAAAGGTGCATTCTCGTCTTGGTGTTTTTTCGAGAATCAAACGTAATAACCCTGAGGTGATTATTGGTGTATTAGGTTGTATGGCTCAGCATTTGAAAGATGATATTCTTGATTCCAAACCATATGTGGATATCATTCTTGGTCCAGATTCTTATAGAAAACTACCAGCATTACTTGAACGTAAAATAGAAGATAAAAAAAATATAGTAGATACTAAATTATCCAGATATGAAGTTTATGATAATTTTTTTCCTTCTAGAAAAGAAGGTATTAATGCATGGATATCAATTATGCGTGGTTGCGATAAATTTTGCACTTTTTGTATTGTCCCATTTACAAGAGGAAGAGAAAGAAGTAGAAGTGTAAATAGTATAGTTAATGAAGTTAAAAAAGCAGTTAATGAAGGATTTATTGAAATAACATTATTAGGTCAGAATGTCAATTCTTATAAATATGAAAACCATAGCTTTGATTATTTATTAAAAGAAATAGCAGAAATATCTGGAGTTGAAAGATTAAGATATACTTCCCCTCATCCTGAAGATATGACAGATGATGTTCTATATGTTATGGCTCATTATGATAATATTTGTAATGCTGTTCATTTTCCATTGCAGGCGGGATCTAGTAGGATACTCAATCGAATGAATAGAACATATACTAAAAACCATTTTATTGAAAGAGCCCATCGTATTAGAGAAATATTGCCAAGTTGTGGTTTAACTACAGATATAATAGTTGGTTTTCCTGGAGAAACGAATTCTGATTTTGAAGAGACAATTGATGTTATGAATAAAATAAAATTTGATTCAGCATTTACATTTAAATATTCACCAAGGTTAGGAACAAAAGCTCATGAATATTCTGACCAAATATCAGAAATGGACAAACAAGAAAGATTAGAGAAAGTAATTAAACTTCAAAAGGAACATACTCTTATTAGGAATAAAGAAATTATAGGTAATAATGAAAGAGTTCTAGTTGAAAAAAATAGTAAAAGATCTATTAATCAATGGGCTGGTAGAACTGACTCAAATAAATGGGTTATTTTTGACAAAGAAAATGCAAATATTAAGGATATTGTAGATGTGTTGATTACTGATGCAAAAGGGATTAGTTTGCATGGGTATTTAGTTAAAAAGAAAGAAGCAGCATAATGAAACTATTTAAGATCTTTGGTGCGCTCTTATTATTAGTACTTATATTAGTATTCTTATTAAAAAATACTGAAGAAGTGGCTATTGATTTAATTTTTATTCAATATGAACAAGTTAATATTGCTTTTGTTATGATAGGGGCTCTTGCCATGGGTATTTTAATTGGCTATGGAGTAGCAGTTACCTCAATAATTTCAAGTAAATCAGAATCTCGTTCTCTTAAGTTAAAAAATAGGCGATTATCCGATGAACTCAATGATCTCAGAAATGTTGCTATTGATGAGGGCATTTATGATAATGATGATGGAGAAGATTAACTTTGGAATTATTTATTCTTTTATCAATACTGGTGATTATCTTTAGTACCAGTATTTTCTTTTATTACAAAAAAAAACCAATACAAAAGAGTAATTCTAATACACTTTATACGGAAGCATTAAATATGCTTGTAAGGGGTGACTCCGATAATGCTATTCGATTATTACGAGATGTGGTTAAGCAAGACACAAATCATTTAGATGCTTATTTGCAGCTAGGAGATATCCTTCGTGAACAGGGTAACTCGCAAAACGCTATAAAAATACATCAATCTCTTACTGTACGTCCTGGTCTTGATGAGAAGCTTCAGATCCAAATACATCAATCTCTTGCTCAAGATTATTTAAGTATTAATGAGATTTCTTTAGCAAAGAAAGAAGCAGAAATGATCTTAAATATTGATAAAAAAGATTCTTGGGCTACTGAATTTTTACTTGATTTAGCTGAAAAAGATCATAATTGGGGTCAAGCTGCTCAATTAATTAAAACTATAGAAAAAAATAATAAGAGTGACATAACTCGTTTTGCTAGATTTAAAGTATATGAAGGAATGGAGAAATTTGAAAATGAAGATCGTAATGGAGCAGAACAATGCTTTAATAAAGCTATATCATCAGCACCCAATTTTGGATTGCCTCATCTACATCTTGGCAATTTATTTTCTGAAAATAGAAATCTTGTTAAAGCTTTAGAGCATTGGGAGCAATATGCACTGTTAGATGCTGAGAATGGTTCTTCTGTATACTCAAAGATTGAAGCGGCTTTATTTGATTTAGGAAGGTTTAGTGAAGTTGAAAAATTTTATCAGCGTGCTTTAAAAAATAATTCTGAAAACCTAGATGCTCTGGCCAAAATTGCAAATGTACTAGAGGAAAAAGGGGAGCGGCAAAAAGCTCTGGAATTTGTTGAAGATGCTCTAAATCAACATAATGATTCAATCAAGTTAAGACTTATGAAATTAAAGCTATCTATTCAACATGCATCTCCTCCACAACTTGCGCAGCAAATTGATAGAATGATAGAAATTATGACATCACATAAAGAGTGAAAAAATTCAGAAATATAATATTTTATTTTTTTGTTAATACTATTCTTCTCTTTTCTCAGGATATAGATAGATATTTAGGACTTATAAATGAAGGAAGAATTAAAGATGTTATATCTGCATTACCTGAATTAGAAGCACTATACAAAAATGATCCATCTATTCATTATTTGAGGGCATTAGTTACTGAAGATGCAGAAAAAGCTTTACTTATTTATCGAGATATACTTAAAAATTATCCTGATCACAAATTTGCGGATGATGTAGCAATGAGGATTGGAGAATATCTTTTTTCAAGAGGTTTATATACACAAGCAAGTAAACAGTTTCGTTTAGTGCCTTTAGTTTATTCTACGACTGATCATGCGCAAAGAGCAACAGATCTTATGGTCAATAGTTATTTAGCCATTGGACACAGAGATAGTGCCGCATTTTATATTCGTCAGATAAGGTTATTGCATTCTAGTTTAGAATTCGATAAATATGGTTTAGCTTCATTAATAGATCCCCCGAAGGAGGCTAAATTAGTAAAACTAGATGATGCAAAAGTTTCTGCCAAATTAAAAAATAGAAAACCAGTATGGAATGGACCTAAAGCTAATCCAAAAATTCCAAAATCTGGTCCAAGTAAAAGTAAAGACTTTGTTGCTCAAGTAGGTGCCTTTAGTAAATATCAAAATGCACAGAGAATAAAAAACTTGCTAGTTCAGGGTGGATTTAATGCAGAAATTGTTGAAGTACCCTCAGCTGGAAGACGGCTACACGCTGTACGTATTGTTAGATTTTATAGTTTTGAGGAGGCTGAAAAAGAAGGGGAACAAGTTAAAATGAAATTTGGCCTTGAATATAGAGTATTAAACCGACCTAAATAAACCTATTGGGAATGATTGCGTGGCTGGTGCCCGCTACGGTCTTCAAAACCGTTGTCCCGATTATTAAATCGGGAGCTGGGTTCGATTCCCAGGCGTTCCCGCCATTTAAAAGCCCTGTTTATATATTAATAAACAGGGCTATCTATTAGAATTACCATAAATATCGTTTATGATAAGATTCCCTTTTTTAAACTCTAGATATGATGCAAGAAAGAATCATTGTTAATGAAGTAGGCTTAAGAGAGTGTTTTCAGAAACAAAAAAAAATATATAGTATTGAAAATAAATTAGAATTACTTGATGGATTGATATTATCAGGATTAAAACATATCCAGCTTTGTTCATTTGTAAGCCCAAAGATTCTCCCACAGATGGCAGATGCTGAAAAATTATATTTTTCTGCACCCAAGTTAGAAAATATTACTTACAGTGCTTTTATTTTAAATGTAAAAGGATTAAAAAGAGCAGTCAATTGTGGTTTTAAAAAATTAGAAACATCTATTTCATTAGATGATGAATATGGATTAACTAATACGGGGATGAATGATAAAAGAGCTTTAAATGAATTAAACAAGATTTCAGACTTAGCACATAAGTATGATATTAAACTTAGGATTGGATTGCAATGCGCTTGGGGAAGAAATAATAAAATCAATATTCAAAAAATAACAAATAAAATAGATAAAATTTTATCAATGGATCCCTACAAAATATGTTTGGCGGATACTGCTGGTTTTGCAAAATCAGATACTATAAAAAAATATTTGGAAAAAATAATTCCACTGATTAAAGATAAATCATTGGTTATGCATTTTCATCAGACACAACGGGGTTGGCAAGAGAATGTTTATGCTGCAATCGAAATGGGGATAAGAGAGTTTGATAGTTCATTAGGCGGAGAAGGTGGTAGCCCTTTTTTACATAGATCTAAAGGAAATATACCAACAGAAGAATTAGTGAAATTAATTGATGAAAAAGGATATCATAGTGGTGTTGATCAATCTGGAATTGAAAAAACAGTATTGAAATTGAATAGAATTTTAAATAAGATACCTACATCTACAATTGTTTAGTATAAATAAATGAAAAAAAGGGGAATATATGAAGCTATATCTAGTTCATGCTGGTTTTTATGATGACAATATTTCTTCTGGTTTCTATGAGTCACACACAAATTATTTTGTAGTTGCTGATAATGTAAAGAGCGCAAAATCAAAAGCTCGTTCAATAAAGGAATATAGGGATAAGAAAATGCATATAGATGGAATTATGGAAGTAAATGAAGTAGATGGCTATAATATCAATTTGCAGCCTATTGATAGTGGAAATGAACTTGGTGTAAAAAAATATAGTTATGACGAAGTAAAAAAAATAAAATAGTTTACTACTACTAACTAAATATCATTAAACTTTAAAGCAAAGCCTTTAATTATCTTGATTGTTGACAAATCTGAATTATAGATAGAATACCATCCTTGAAATTCATGGGGTGGATCACCTATAAAGTCATCATTCTTCTTCCATATTGATTTGGGTTTACTTGGTCGTCCAAAACCTCCCCATGCCCAAAAATTGGATCCTGCTAAAGGAGAACCCTTTTTTGCTTTCAAAAAGATTATATCAAAAACCTCATTGAAGTATTTATCTCGAAGTGTTATAGGAGAATTTGAAGAATAATCATTATAATCTCTAGAAATTCCAAACTCCTCTAATACCACTGGTTTGTTTAATTTTATAGCTAATTCCTCATGCTCATTAATATAAGTTTGCACTTTATCTATTGAAGTAGATAAAGATTTCTCATTACTAGGGTCAAACCATCCCCAGTTTTGTATCCATATATGTATAGTTGTATAATCAATATATTCACTTTCATGATCTTTAATGAAATTATTTCCAGATGACGGATGAGCTGTGGAACCTTCGCTACCAATTGTAACTAAATGATTAGGGTCAATTTCTTTAATCAAATGAGCAGAAGATTCGATCCAATCTAAAAAATCTTCACGATTATTAATCCCTCTAGGTTCATTTCCAAGTTGCCATGACATAATTGTAGGATCATCACGATATAATTTTCCAGTATATGTATTCTTTCTCAACACAATAAAACGTATATGATTATAATAATGATCTTTGGCCCCTTTATTAGAATAGAAAGAAGAAGCATATTCCTGAAATTTCTGCCAGTCACCTTCACCTTCAATTGGTGGATAAGGAATTGTTGTTTCATTCTCCCAAGAGACATATTGTGCCATTCCACCTGACCAATGCCAGAAATTATTCATGCACATGATTGCTTTCATATTTCGTTTTCCCATTTCATATAGAAGAAAATCTAATCCATCTAATAGATCAGTATTATACTCTCCTGGAGCAGATTGAAGAGATGGGATAATCCTCCATTTTTCAGAGTCAGGGCCTTCGCTACCTGCCATTACTCGTAAATTCTTTATTCCAATATTACTTAGAAAATCTAGTTCATTTACTAATCGTTGTCTATCGCCACTTTCTCCTTTTGAACCAAGATTCATTCCATACCATAAATTAGTACCTAAGAAATAATAAGGCTTACCGTTAAGAAAGAATCTTTTTCCATTCACCGAAACAAAATTCCTATTTAATTCATAATCTTTTTTAATCACTAAGAAACCTCCAATCAAAAGTAGAATTATTAATAATAGTATCTTTTTCATAAATAATAATTATTGTTTCTAATCAAATATATGACTGTAATCTATAATTATATTAAATCAAAATTTTGGTTAAATGGTTCTAAATTGCATGTTACAATTTAAGGATACTGCTAATATAATTTTTTACCAATAAAACTGTTTAATTATCGTTTATTATGTCAATCCATCCAATAGATATTTCAATCGTAGTTTTATACCTTATAACAGTAGTTGTTATCGGAATTTATATAAGTAAACGTGCCTCTCAGAATCTAGATACATATTTTTTGGCAGGTAGATCAGTTCCTTGGTATATATTAGGAATTTCAAATTCGTCATCAATGTTTGATATTACTGGCACTATGTGGCTAGTTCTTATGTTCTTAGTATATGGTGTTAAAGGAGCTTGGATCCCTTGGATTTGGCCAACATTTAATCAAATTTTCCTTATGATTTATCTTTCCATATGGATTCGACGTTCTAATGTGCTTACAGGATCTGAATGGATAACAACCCGGTTTGGAGAGGGAAAAGGAGCAGAACTTTCAAGAATTAGTGTATTNTTATTTGCGATGATTAGTGTAATTGGTTTTTTAGCTTATGCATTTCAAGGAATTGGAAAGTTTGCTAGTGTTTTTTTCCCATATAATGTTGCACCTGAAGTTTATGCGATAATNTTTATGGGAATTACCACATTTTATGTCGTNCTAGGTGGTATGTATAGCGTGGTATTTACAGATTTAATTCAATTTATATTATTAACTATCGTATCAATTGTAATTGGAATTATAGCTTTTNATAAAGTGTCTCCTAATGCTCTTTATCAATCTGTACCAGAGGGGTGGTTTGATCTTTCTTTTGGATGGAAATTAGATCTNGACTGGAGCGAATTAATTCCTGCTGCGAATAGCCAGATAGCTTCAGATGGATGGAATTTGTTTACTATATTTTTTATGATGATGATNTTTAAAGGAATGTTAATTAGTGTTGCAGGACCAACTCCAGGATATGATATGCAAAGAATTTTAGCATCAAAAANTCCCAAAGAAGCAGGNCTAATGAGTGGTATAGTTTCAATATGTCAGATACCNAGATGGTTTATGATTGTTGGGGTAACAACTTTNGCTCTGGTATTTTTTAGTAATGATTTAATCGCAATGGGTGATAAAGTAGANTTTGAATTAGTATTACCTTGGGTAATCAATGAGTTTTTACCTGTTGGATTAGTAGGTTTTGTTCTTGCNGGNATGNTNGCAGCATTTATGTCAACATTTGATTCTACTGTAAANGCTGGTGCTGCCTATTTAGTAAATGATTTNTATAAACGATATATNAACCCTAATGCCAGTTCACAGATTTATNTNAAAGCAAGTTATATAAGNTCATTNTTGATNGTTGGTATAGGAATAATTTTTGGTTTTATGTCAGAATCAGTTAACAGTGTAACGCAATGGATAGTTTCAGGNTTATTTGGAGGNTATACAGCTCCAAATATTTTAAAATGGCATTGGTGGAGATTNAATGGATTTGGNTATTTTTCNGGTATGGTTNCTGGAGTTGCTGCAGCTNTAATAATACCTATTATACTTCCNGAACTATCACCATTAAATGCTTTTCCTTTTATNCTATTATTTTCTGGTTTNNCNGGANTNTTAGGAAGNTTANTTACTAANCCAGATNATGAGAAAACTTTAATGGAATTTTACAAAAATATTCGNCCNTGGGGTNTTTGGANTCCTATNTTGAAGAAAATTAATTCAACTGATAANACTATTAAACNGAATACTAACTTTTTAAATGATTNATTAAATATTNTTGTAGGAATGATTTGGCAAATTAGTTTGGTTTTGATTCCTATTNATTTNCTGGTTTATAAATATTCTGNTTTCTTTTTTTCATTAATTATTGCTATCATAACAACATTATTTCTGAAAAAAAACTGGTATGAAAAACTTGATTCTGAATTCTGATATTAAATAATATCTAAATAATTCTATATGAAAAATAAAAAAATAAATATTGGTATAGTTGGGTGTGGAAATATTGCTGAAAAATATTTAGAACAAATTAATAATTATAATAATATACAATTAATTGGACTTACGGATATAGATATTGAAAGAGCCAAAAGTTTTTCTAGTTTATATAACTGTCAAGTTTATGAAAGTTTGGATAAAATGTTATCAGATGTAAATATTGATTTGGTAGTTAACCTTACAATCCATCATGCTCATGCAGAAGTCATAGAGCAGATTCTATCTTCAGGAAAACATGTTTATACTGAAAAACCATTAGCAATGAATTATAAGGATGCAAAAAGAATAATTGAATTATCTAAAAAGAAAAATCTTAGATTAAGTAGTGCCCCCATAACCTACATGGGCGAAATGCAACAAACTGCGTATAAAAATTTAACTGATGGTCTTCTGGGTAAGATAAGACTAGTTTATGCAGAGATAAACCATGATAGAATTGAAAATTGGCATCCAAATCCTAAGCCTTTTTTTGATGTTGGAGTCTTATGGGATGTAGGGATATATGCTTTAACAGTATGTACTGCCCTTATGGGATCGATCAATAGAGTTAGTGGATATGGAAAAGTAATTATGCCTAAACGTAGAACATTAGACGGAGAACCATTTAAAGTGAACACTCCAGATTTTATTCTTGCACTACTTGAGATGAATAATGGAGCATTATTAAGATTAACTTGTAATTTTTATGCAAATGATTCAAAACAAGATCATGGTATTGAGATTCATGGAGATAATGGCATGCTATATTTAGGGAGTGGGCATGATTTTTCTTCTCCTTTAGAATTTATTGAAATTGGAGGAGAGCCTTCCATTGTACCACCGATACGAAATGGGTATGATGGCACAGAGTATGCTAGAGGATTAGAAGAAATTGCAGATGCGATTCTAAACAATAAGCCTCATCGTGCTTCTGCAGAACACGCTGCACATGTTATCGAAGTTATGGAAGCCATTGATAACTCAGTAAAAACTAATGAGTCTATTGATGTCTATTCAGATTTTACACAACCGCCATTAATGGATTGGGCAAGGTGATGTAAAGATGATCATTTTACGATTCATAATTGCAGTTTTAGTCCTCAGTACTTTAGGAAATTCTCAACAGCGTAAGATAAAATTGGATATCATGGACAAAAATGATATCAGTTTAAATTATTTATTTTATTTGCCAGAAGATTATAAAGATGATAAAGAAAAAAAATGGCCAATGATATTATTTCTTCATGGTATGGGAGAACGTGGTGATGATCTTGAATTAGTAAAAATACATGGAATACCCAAGATAGTTAGTTCAAAGAAAGATTTCTCATTTATTGCTGTATCACCTCAATGCCCAATTGAGTTTGTTTGGCGGGATAAAGAAATGTTAATAGCATTAGAATCTTTATTATTAAAATTAGTTAAAAATTTTCGTATAGATAAATCACGAATTTATGTAACTGGATTAAGCATGGGTGGTAGAGGAACATGGGCTATTGCTGCCCATAGACCAGATCTTTTTGCAGCTGCTGCGCCTATTTGTGGAGGAGGCGATCCAGAAACAGCTTCTAGCTTAACTAAGTTACCTTTTTGGGTCTTTCAAGGTGCTCTTGATACAGTGCATTATCCTGAAGAGTCTGAGATTATGATTAAGGCTTTGAAAAATAATGGTGGAGAAGTTCGTTATACACTATATCCTGAACTACACCATGATTCTTGGACTATTACATATGGTAATCCTGAATTATATAAATGGTTTCTAAGTANAAAAAATAATTAGTTAATGCCTGACTATGATTATATCATAATTGGTTCAGGGTTTGGGGGATCAGTTGCGGCTTTACGTTTAGCTGAAAAAGGATATAAAGTTGCAGTAATTGAACAAGGAAAACGTTATCAATCGACTGATTTTCCTAAAACTAATTGGAATTTTCGAAAATATTTCTGGATNCCAAAAATAGGATTTTATGGAATTCAGGCNCTTACACTACTAAAAGATGTNTTTATACTNCATGGAGCTGGAGTTGGTGGGGGAAGTTTAGTATATGCCAATAATCTCTTGGTTCCTCCAGATGAAGCTTTNGATAATCCATTATGGGGTGGTCCTGGATGGAAAGATAAACTTTCACCATATTATGAGAAAGCAAAAGTAATGTTGGGTGTTACGAANAGTGAGGTTNTTACACACGCAGATGAATTACTTAAAGAATGTGCTGAAGATGCTGGGGTAGGCGATACATTTCATGTAAATGATGTTGGAGTNTATTTTGGAGATCCTGGAAAGAAAGTNTCTGATCCATATTTTAATGGAAANGGGCCAGANCGAACAGGATGCATTTTGTGTGGAGGTTGTATGGTAGGGTGTAGACATGGAGCAAAAAATACATTAGATTTNAATTATCTTTATCTTGCAGAGAAACTTGGAGTAGATATTATCCCTGAAACGAAAGTGATTGATGTAAAGTCTGTTGACTCAAATAAATACAAAGTTTCTGTAAAAAAAATAACAGGTATTTTGAATAGGAAAAAGCAATACTACACTTCAGGAGTNTTTTTTTCTGGAGGAGTTATGGGTACAGTAAAATTATTACATCAATGTAAATTGAATGGATCTTTACCAAAAATTTCTCATCAATTAGGTAATTTTGTCCGAACAAATAGTGAAGCTATTCAGGGCGTANTTTCAAGAGGNAAAGATGTAGATTTTTCTAAAGGTCTTGCTATNACCTCGGGTATTTACCCTGATAANAACACTCATATTGAAACTTGTCGTTATGGTAANGGGCAGGGCGCTATGTCTTTATTAGCAACATTATTAGTTGATAGACATGATTATATTCCCAGACCAATTTTATGGGTATGGAAAATTATTCGTAACCCATTTGTATTCTTACGAAGCATCAATCCAATTGGTATATCAGAGAAATCAACCTATGTACTTGTGATGCAGACTATTAGCAATTATATGAGGTTTGATTATAAGCGTAGATGGTGGAGATTGGGAGGCAAGTCAATGAATTCTAATTGTGATACAGATCAAAAGGTGCCAGCATATATTCCTATAGCAAATGAGTATACAAGAAGACTGGCACATAAAATAGGTGGCGATCCTGCTGCAAGTATAACAGAGATTTTTTTAAATACATCTACTACAGCACATATTTTGGGGGGCTGTGTTATGGCAGATGCTCCTGAGAATGGCGTTATAGACTATAAAGGACGGGTTTTTGGTTATGATAATCTTTATATAGCTGATGGCTCTATTGTGCCAGCAAACCTTGGTGTAAACCCAAGCCTAACCATCACAGCTATGTCTGAATATATTCTTGATCAGATACCAAGTAAAGGGTAGCAATCTTTAGTGAGAAATCTTTATAGATTATAATTTTTTATGAATAGAAGAATGAACACGAATTTGATATTAAGATTATTATTCATTTCTTTTATTTTAATTAGATATGTAAATGCAGATGATACATCAAAAATTAAAATAGTTAAACTTATTACTGAATCTAAATATGAATTTCATAATCAATTTGGTGAATATCTTGAAATTCTAGAGAACCAAATAAAAACTAATTACGATAAAAGTGGCAAGATATCCTCCGCAGTAAAGTATAAGGGTAAGAGCCAATTATTAAGTAAGGATATTTTCTTTTATAATAATGATGGATTGCTTGCTGAGCTTTCAAGTTATGGATCAGATGGTTTATTAGTTTGGAAAAATATTTATAAATATGGTAAACATAAGCAAATAATTAACGAAGCATCTTATGATTTTGATGGATCATTAAATTGGCAGGACAAGTATAAGTATAANAATGAGAATCATCTNATAGAAAAGTCTTCCTATCTTGATGGAGAAGGAGAGGAATTTATCAGCCATACATTCCGTTATAATTCAGAAAAACAATTAGCCAAAGAAACTTCCTATTATCCAGATGGGAAAAGAAGTAGTGATTTTATTTACACCTTCAATTCAGATGGAAAATTAATTGAAGAAAAATTTTATGATTATAACAAAAATTTAACTTTAAAAGATAAATATAAATATGATCAAAATGATAATCTTAAAGAATGGAATCTTGTTGATAATAATGGAAATCTTATAAATAACTATGAAGGTTTTGCAAAGAAAATATATCAGTATAATAGAGAAGGAAATATTACTGACATTGAGATGTTTAATGAAAATGGAACAGTTGTGCGAAAAATTCTGTATAAATATGGGAAAGATGGTAGATTAATAGAATCTGTAAAATTCTTTGTAAAATTTATGTTTGGAAAGATTCATGAGATCCCAATAGAAAAGAGTTCATTTTATTATGAGAGGTGGTAATTTATATTGTGAGGGATAGGTTAAAATTTTTCCTTGTCGTAATGCTCATAATAACGAGCTGTTCTGATGATTCTCTAAGAATTAAAAAGGTAATAGTAAAAGATAATTCTGCAAGACTCATTGATAGTCCAAAAACAAAATCTCCTATAACCTTTGTTCCTATAGGAACTGAATTAGATGTAATAAAGATAAAAGATGTAAAAAAAGGTCTTTTTAATACGACCTGGTTTCAAGTTGCTTATGATGATACAATTGGGTGGATAAATATGTTTTTTGTAACAATAGATACAACTGCTACAATTGAAGATATGAAAAAGATTGTTGATGCAACTAAACCAGATGATACCTTTGATGATAGCAATGATTATTATGAAGAGGATGAAGAAACAAACAACATGAATGAAGCTAGTGTTTATGATGATTCGGCTGTTATTGATAACGATGAAGCCAATAATAATTTAGTAAAGCAGTCCGATGAGAATAGGTTAGAACAGCGAACTGTAGCTCAACCAGATAAAAATTCTCAGAAATTTTATACTGTTCAAATTACATCAGGGAAAGATCTTAATGCTGCAGAATCTTTAGTGCGTGTTGCAGAATCAAAAGAAATTGATGCTTATATACAAAAAGGTTATGTTGATAAGAGTGGTTTGCTATGGTATAGAGTTCGTTCAGGCAAGTATCAATCAATAGATGCAGCTCAATCTGCCTCAATTCAAATTAATGAAAAAATGAATACGAATTCATGGGTAGATAATTTTAGATCAGCTGAAGTTGCTAAAGAAGAATTAATACCATCAATAAGCGTATCACTTGAATCTTTACCTTTGTTTAACGTGATTGACCCTTGGATGAAAGAAAATATTATTAACTATAATTCCATAAAATATATTAAATGGTATGATCCCTATATAAGGGGCACATTCCATCTGCAACGGGTTCGATTTAGTATCATAAGTAATCAACAAGAATTACTAATTGATGAACGAGAATTTAAATTTTGGGATGGGAAACTATATTCAGTTTTTGATAATAAAGGAATACAACTTCAGTAATTTTGTATAAGATTTTATCTGTTTTTGATTTATAACACTCATTATTGCCGCAATTTCATTTTTAATTAGCTTCTGATCAATATAATGGCGAATGTATTAATTCTAATTGTTTGTTTACTACAACCTGCTATAAATGCTAGTGGAGTAAACATAGATAGTTTAATTATAAGAGAAGATCTTGATGATAAAGGAAAAAGGTATTTACCAAATACTAAGAATCCTTTTGAAGGGAGTGTTTATAAACAATATTCTACTGGTGAAATAGAATTTGAAGGTAATCTTGTATCAGGTTTACAAGAAGGTATTTGGACTTGGCGGTATATAACTGGTGAAAAAAAGTCTGAAGTGACTTTTGTTAATAATCTTCAACATGGTCCATTCAGATTATATTTTCAATCTGGAGGCCTGCAAGAGTCAGGAACATTTCTTAAAGGTAATAAGGAAGGCTTGTGGACCAACTATTATGAATCTCAAAAAAAGTTATCAGAGACTAATTTTAAGTACAATGAATTACAGGGAAGATTTACGCATTGGCATGAAAACGGGAGAAAATACAGCGAAGTATTTTATACAAAGGGTAAAAAACATCAATGGGAACTTGGATGGCATGAAGATGGNAGTCATCGATTAAAATTATTTTGGTTTCTTGGAGATCAAGATGGTGAGCAGACTTCATGGTTTAATAATGGACAGAAAGAATTTCATTATATTTATGATAAAGGAATTTTGGTAGGAAATATTCATGAATGGTTTGAAAATGGTAATAATAGGTTAGAAGGTTCATTCTTAGATGGGAAGCAAAATGGTATATGGATTTGGTATTTTAATAATGGTAATCCAGCAATAGAAGGTGAATACTCAAATGGATTTCCCAAAGGAATTTGGCGTTCCTTTTCTGAAGACGGAATGATGATTTATCAAGAAGAAGAGTATGGGCNATGGGTAGAAGAAGAATTAAAATGGTGGACTGGTAATTATAATAAATGACTCAAATAAAACTAATTCAATTACAAAAGNTAAATGAAATTTATAAATTGATTATATGAGAGAAATAGTAGGAAAATATTTAGATACTTATGATCCATTTATTTTATTTGGTACAAGTCATATNATTTCAATCGNATTAGCAATATTTCTTTCGATTTTNATTCCTATATTTGCNAAGAAAAAATTATCTGAGCGTTATCAACATATTGTGGGAGGTGTGATTGGATATCTTGTAATGAGTAGTTACATCCTTTGGACAGCCTTAGAAATCACAGCAGGGACATTTGATCTAAAATTACATTTACCTATACATCTTTGCCGAATNGCTAACTTGCTTCTTCCTTTTGTTATGGTTGCAAGAAGTTATCTTTTCTATGAAATTCTTTTTTTTTGGGGACTTTCAGGGATGCTACAAGCTGTTATTACTCCTGATATNGCNGCAGGTTTTCCGCATTTTCAGTTTTTTAGNTTTTGGTTTGCNCATCATGGTATGATTATAGCTTTAATCTACGCAACTGTAGTTTATGGCATGCGACCGAGTTTGAAAAGTGTATGGAANGCGATGTTAGCATTAAATATTTTTTTATTNCTCTCGATTATTGCAAATATATTGCTCGATGCTAATTATTTCTGGATTTGNGGTAAGCCAATCAATGAATTAGGAGANCATGTCCCATCTTTATTAGACTATTTAGGTCCTTGGCCTTGGTATATTCTTGCNGCTGAGTTTNTTGCATTAGCACATTTTTTATTAGCTTATATTCCATTTATTTTCATTAAAAAGGGNGAGAGAGCANAATGAATNGAAATTTTACATGGTATTCAATAATCATAATTATTATGATACTTTATTATTTTAGAAGCCAAATTGAGCAATTAGATATGAAANCCCCGATTGCAAATAAGCATCCTCATAAAACTTTTATACANGGTCAAGAAAGAGTAGATAACTATCATTGGATTCGCTTAAGTGATGAGCAAAAATCTGTGAAAAATAGTGAGGGGTGGCCCGATGATCAAACAATGCAGGTAGTCAATTATATTAATAAAGAAAATGATTATACTAGCAATAAGTTAAAGCATACGGAAAAACTTCAAAAAAAATTATATAGCGAAATAGTCGGGCGGATTAAAAAAGACGATTCATCGGTACCTTATTTTGATAATGGATATTGGTATTATACGAGATATGAAAAAGGNCAGGAATACCCAATCTATTGTCGTAAAAAAGAGTCATTGGAAAATATGGAAGAGTTATTNATTGATGTAAATCAATGGGCTGAAGGGCACGATTATTTTTCACTAAGAAGNNTATCTGTAAGTCCTAATAATAAATTATTGGCGTTTAGTGTCGATACTCTTAGCCGTAGAATATATACAATTAAAGTAAAAAACTTAGAAACAGGTGAATTATTNGGAGATGAAATTAATGGAACAGAAGGCCCTGTTGCATGGGCAAATGATAATTTAACATTCTTNTATACATTAAAGAATAAAACCACCTTGCTATCAGAAAATATTGCTAGGCATAAATTNGGGACACCTCAATCANCNGATGNTANAGTCTTTAANGAGAATGATGATTCATTCTATATTGGAGTTTATCGCTCCAAATCAGATAAATATATTATTATTTATAATANTAGTACGCTAGTTAGTGATTATCACATATTGAATGCAGATANCCCTAGAGNAAAGTTTCAACAATTTANCCCAAGAGAAAAAGAGCATGAATANTCTATAGAGCATTTCAAAGATAAATTTTATATCGTAACTAACTGGAATGCGATGAATTTCCGATTAATGGAAACATCTGAAAAAGCAACAGCAAAACAATACTGGAAGGAANTTATATCTCATAGGAAAGACGTATTNTTGAATGATATAGATGTATTCTCAAACTATCTTGTAATTAGCGAGAGGAAGGATGGTTTACCCCAAATCCGAATAATCAATCAAAATAATGGAAAAGAGCATTACCTTGATTTTGGTGANGAAGTTTATTCTGCTTATACATCTATTAATCTCTCTTTTGATACGAACCTTCTTAGATATCAATTTTCTTCTTTAATTACTCCTCCATCTACTTATGATTACAATATGGATTCTAGAAAATCCNAACTATTAAAACAATCAGAGGTAGTTGGCGGTTATGACCCNGATAAATACCAATCTGAAAGANTATATGTAACTGTTAGAGATGGAAAAAGAGTNCCTATTTCAATTGTATATAAGAAAGGTATNAAGCGAAATGGGAAGAATAATTTATTATTATATGCTTATGGCTCATATGGTAGNACAATGGACCCNTCATTTAACTCAAATCGTCTAAGTCTTTTAGATAGAGGATTTGCTTACGCCATTGCTCATATTAGAGGAAGTCAGACTTATGGAAGAGGATGGTATGAAGANGGTAAAATGTTNAATAAGATNAACACATTTAATGATTTTATTGATTGNAGCAAATTTTTGATTCAAAATAAATATACGGATCCTAATCATTTATTTGCTATGGGNGGTAGTGCNGGTGGATTGCTAATGGGTGCAGTAGTAAATATGGCTCCTGATCTATATCATGGAGTTGTTGCAGCAGTCCCTTTTGTAGATGTAATCAATACTATGATGGATCCATCTATTCCTCTTACTTCAAATGAATGGGATGAATGGGGAGATCCTAGGAATAAAGATGAATACGATTATATCATGAAATATTCTCCATATGATAATGTTAATAAAGTTGAATATCCAAATATGTTAGTTACTGCAGGATATTTTGACTCTCAGGTCCAGTATTGGGAACCTGTAAAGTGGGTTGCCAAACTAAGAGAATATAAAAGTGGAAATAATGAACTTTATTTATATACGAATATGGATGCAGGGCATGGAGGAAAATCAGGGAGATTNCGTCGTTATAAAGAACTTGCTCTTAATTATGCATTTTTGATTGATTTAGCNGGGATAAAATATTAGAATTATTTCTTATGAATCTTGTATCAATAAATCCAGCTAATAATAAAATACTAGAATCACATAAAGAGATTTCTACAGAGAAAATTAATCAAATTATTAATTCATCATATAATACTTATTTAGAATGGCGGAATGAAAGTATTTCATATCGATCAAAGATGATGAGAGATCTTGCTGAGTTATTAAAACAAAAAAAAGAAAAACTAGGTGCTTTAATGACTCAGGAAATGGGCAAGCCAATTAAACAAAGTATAGCTGAAGCTGAGAAATGNGCATGGGTTTGTGAATATTATGCNGATAATGCNNAACGATTTTTATCTAAAAAAGAAATATCTACTGATTCCAAAAAGAGTTTTATATCATTTCAACCAATTGGATTAGTATTAGCAATTATGCCATGGAATTTTCCATTTTGGCAAGTGTTTCGTTTTGCTTCGCCAACTCTAATGGCTGGAAATGTGGGAATCTTAAAACACGCTTCTAATGTCCAAGGGTGTGCTAAGCAAATTGAAAAATTATTTTTGGAAGCAGGTTTTCCAGAATATGCTTTTAGCAATCTAGTTATTGGATCAAATAAAGTTAGTAATGTAATTAATAATCCTTTAGTTAGGGCTATAACCTTAACAGGCAGCACCCCTGCTGGCAAGTCCGTAGCATCTCATGCGGGTTCATTATTAAAAAAGACTGTTCTGGAGTTAGGAGGGAATGATCCTTATATTATTCTAGAGGATGCTGATCTTAATAATGCAGTCGAATCTTGTATTGCAGGAAGAATGCTTAACACAGGTCAAAGTTGTATTGCAGCAAAACGTTTTATTGTTGTTAAAGCCCGTTTAGACGAGTTTATTGATAAAGTTGAACAAAAAATTAATAATATGAAAATGGGAGATCCACTTGATTCAAATATTGATATTGGTCCAATGGTCAATACTGATGCTAGGGATGAATTACACCAACAAGTATTGATGAGTATTGAAAAAGGTGCAAAATTAATCTCAGGAGGTAAGATTCCTGAATCAGATGGATCATTTTATCCTCCAACCCTATTAACAAATGTTGAACCAGGTATGTCTGCTTTTGATGATGAGTTATTTGGCCCTGTTGCAGTAATAATATCTGCTAAAGATCAGGCGCATGCTATTGATCTTGCAAATAAAACTAACTATGGTCTTGGGGCGGCTATATTTACTGCAGATATAGATAAAGGAGAGAAGATTGCAATTAACGAATTAGAAGCAGGATCCTGTTTTGTTAATGACTTTGTAAAGTCTGATCCAAGACTCCCATTTGGGGGCATAAAAGAATCTGGGTATGGTCGTGAATTATCTGAATTTGGGATATTAGAATTTGTAAATATAAAATCAGTAGTAATACAATGAAGCGTCTTTTAATAATAATTCTAATCTTAATTATTTATACACCAGCACAACAAATGGATCGTTTATTTTGGAATGGCGGTGATTGGAGAAGGATAGAGAAGACTGCTAATTATGATCCAGAATTAACATATATGATGAAGGTTGGATATATTAATGGTGTATTAGATGCTAGATTATTTTATTATTTGAAAGCTTGGACAATGGAACAAGCTTTTGCAGATAGTTTATATGCTGAGACTGTTGATTATTTATCACCAAGAGAGTTAGTAAAAGTCTTAGATAATTTTTATGCAGACCCAATAAATGGTTATATCCCATTACCTTCAGCAATAATAATATGTAATATGTTTGGTGAACGTATTCCTATGGATAAAATTGACAAATATATACGTCATTCAAAGGAATGGATTAACCGAATGATATTAGAGAATAATCAGTAGTAACAGTATGCTTTCCCGCAAAATAATTTTAGTGGGATATATTTTTGCTATCCTTTTAGCTCAAAGAGAAAATCGAATATTTTGGGATGGAAGCAATTGGAATCGTATAGCCACAAAGTTAGGAAAAGGAAGTGAATCAGTTTATCAAATTAAAGCTTCCCATTTAAATGGATTATTTGATGGAAGACTGTATTATTATTTAAAAGCATGGGAGGTAGAACCGTCATTAGCGGAAGGCACATATAACGATCCATTAGACCTTTTAAGACATAAAGAATTAATCAGTGCATTAGATAATTTTTATTCTGATCCTAAACATAACTCTATACCTGTCGTTTCAGCAGTGATTATTGAAAATATGAGAATTGGCGGAATATCAGAAATAGTAATCTATAGATATATTGAAGAAACACGATTCTGGGTAAGTAGTATACGAGCAAGTGCAGATTCTATTTCAGTTGAAATTCTTGCAGCAAAATTAGATAAGCATCTATCAAAGCCATTTGATATTAGTGAAAGATATGGTCGAGGACCAGACTATAAGCGAAAAGAAGTTCTAATAAAACCTAGTTCACCTTTAAGGAAGGATGAAGAAGATAAATCTTCTTGGTATCAAAAATTCATAAAAGGATGGGGCGTTGGAATATCAGGAGGAATAAATCAGTGGAATAGTATGGATAGTCTTAATTCATCTGGATCAAGCTACAATTTTATNATTAAAACACCTTTACATTTTAGAACCGATAATCTTGAATCGATAATTCGATTTGAAACNGGGGTAATTAATTTTTCTTCGAATNTTAATGGACAACAAAATTCTTTATTTGTTCAAGTTGGACTTAGAGATTCAAGTATCCCAATAATAAATCGCATTAAGTTTGATATTGGAGTTGGGTCGGTTATTGGCACTAGATCTTTTAGTAGTGGATTCATTTTTTCTGTAAGAAAGAATAAATTAGATTTAATAACAAGGTTTTATTCTTCTGGAACTTCAAATAAAGCTCAATTNCCTTCTAATTGGGNTTTATTTTCTATGGGATTTAACTTTTAGTCTACCCGATAAAATCCTATAGCGGGATGGTAGGTGTAAACTCGATAATCATTTCGAAATCGNACTTTTCCAACATAGAATTCATAACGATCAGGACGTGTTTGATTTAATGGAAATACTATAAATTTGGAGACTGATTNTTTTGGCTTTAGCACCCCATCTGCAAGTTCTAAGAAAGTTATACGTTTNTCAGATATTACACTTCCTTTATTGTTTATTTGTAATAGGAACCCATCTAACTTGCTTATTTCTCTTTTAGAATTATTATCAATTTGGACTACGATACGAATCTGATTATCATTAACAAGTCTTTCTCTAAGATCGATTTGAAGAAGATCTTGATTATTATCGCTTCCATAAAGGAAAGTAAGGAATCCTAAGAATAACATTATATTCATACGCAATATTCGTAATCTAAATATAAAATCAAAAGGAAAAGTATTATTGGATTATTTCTGGATCATTATTAAAAGATAGCAGTATAAATGATTTAACATTTATTTTTAATAATTAAGTAATTTAAATGATGAAATTCGTTTTAACATATATATTGATAGAAAAAGTATTATGAAATTTCCAGAGATTTCTAAGACCCATTTGATTTTATTTTTTTTGACAATTATATCAACGCTCATAGCAGGTTCGATTATGCAAGGTGGAAATCCTTTAGGGAGCCCTACTGATATTATTTTGGGCATACCATTTTCTATAACATTAATGTTAATATTGGGTTGTCATGAGTTTGGGCACTATTACTACGCTCTTAAACATAATGTAGATGCAACTTTGCCATATTTTTTGCCTGCACCTCCATACTTATTCATTATTGGCACATTTGGTGCGTTTATAAAAATAAAGTCCCCTATATATAAAAAAGATGCCCTTTTACAAATTGGTGCAGCGGGGCCTATTGCAGGCTTTATTATTGCTGTACCAGCTTTGATTATAGGTTTATTATTGTCAGATGTAATAGCAATCAATGATCAATACAAGGGCATTATTCTAGGCGATTCTTTATTAATGAAAATTTTTACATCTATTATTTTTCCAGATCTTATTGATGGGCATGATATACTACTACATCCCGTTGCATTTGCTGGATGGATTGGTTTATTAGTTACAATGCTAAATTTATTGCCAATTGGTCAATTAGATGGAGGTCANATAGCTTATGCAATGCTTGGTAAAAAACAAGGGCTTGTTGGCTGGATTACACTTTTAACTTTGTTNCCTCTTAGCTTTTTGTCTCTGAATTGGTTGATTTGGGGTTTATTAATCCTTGTATTAATGCGTTCTGCAAAACATCCGCCTATTCATGATATTCTTACGCCACTATCTAAGAAAAACAAATATATAGGTTATCTGTGTTTACTTATTTTCATATTATGTTTTATTCCAACTCCATTTCAAATATAGGATGAAACATTTTTATATAAATTTCTTACTAATTGGATTATTATTATCTCAGTCTAGGATAGGAGATTGGAATGCATATACATCTCCTTTACACATAAATAATTTGACCGAATATAATAATCTAATTATTTGCGCAACTGATGGCGGTTTACTAATCTATAATAAAAATCAAAATAGTTTTTCGACCTTAACTGTTGTTGATCAATTAGAAGGCACCGCAGTTAATGTTGTTGAAGTAGGAAATGATAGTCTCATATGGTTAGGAGGGGTCAGTCCACATGGTTTTGTTCAAATTTATGATATAAATAATCATCAAAGTATTGCACANTTCGATTTTGGATTAACTGAAATTATTGATATCTCTATTTCAGACTCCATTTGTTTTGTTGCATTTCTGGATAATCAAGATTGGGGTGTTATGGAATTTATTATTNNTGAAAANGAATGGATATATAGAGATATATATAGAAACTGGNCTATGAATTTTGATTTAATAAACTCTATAGAAATTTCAGATGATAAGGTTTTAGTTGGGACAGATCAAGGTCTTTTAATTGGGAATTGGAAAGAGTCTAATTTAAAGGATCCTGATAATTGGCAACAATTTGAAATAGAATTATTTGGAGAGGTTCGTCTTTTAGAATCAAATGCAAATAATATATTATTAGTATATAATAATAGNATATATGTTTTAAATCTCGAAGANCAGATTTCATTAGAAATAATTTGGNATTATTTAGATCCATCGGACCAATTAATTGAAATAATTAAAGACTCTGAAGGAATTTTTTGGGGAATTCTTGATACNAAAATAATAAAATTAAATAATTCAGGAATAGAATGGNATTTAGATACNGNGTATAATTATTCTTTNACCTCTCTTGCAGGATTTTCAAAAGACCAATTATATATTGGATCGCAACAAGGAATTCTAGTTTTAGATAAAGATACTAAGATAATTAACTATGAAATTCCGAATGCGCCTTTAACAAATCAGATATCTGCTTTAACTGTACTNGATGATGGAAGATTAGTTGCAGGTTCAAAATTTGGTATTTCTATTAAAGAATCATGGGGTTGGAGAAATATTTCTGAAGCAGATGAGATAAATATTTCTGATTCTTTTGACCCNTCAAGATATGTTATTAATTATTTGCCAATAAATTTTGGTGGATTTATTTCNGATCTCGAACAAGGTCCTGATGGTTTACTATATTGTGCAATACGTGGCACATATCCTGAGCCACGACGGCATGGTGGTGGTATNGTAATTATTGATGTNGATGATCTTNANAATTTTACTCTTATTGANACTGCATATTTAGATTATTTTGCTGATGAATANATGATAGTAAAGGATATTGAGTTTGATCAATATGGTGTGATGTGGGCAGCGAATGCTTATGCAACTACTAGAAGGGANCCAATTGCTGTAAAAGATATAAGTAATNAATGGAGCTCGATTAGTTTAGCTAGCTCAAATAATATTTTAAGTTATACTCCCAATACAATTGGGTTTGATTCATTTAATCGTGTTTGGATTGGCTCATTTGAAGATGATTTAAATAGNCCTCCNGCGANAAATGGNGGTCTAGTGTTTATGGATTATGANGGCAGCATCTTAGANCCATCATCTATTGATTGGGGANAGATTGATATAAACCCNGGATACAATAATAATACAGTCTGGTCTTTAGTNATAAATAATGNAGATATTNTATATCTATTAACACCTATTGGATTAAAGCAAATAACTCTACAATATTCTAATTCAAATCCTATAAAAAGATATGGATATACATATTTCCCAAATATTTCATTTGGTAAAGGTTCTAAATTACATATTGATTCTAGAAATAATATTTGGGCCTCATCTCCAACGGATGGAGTTCATATTCTTACTGAGGCTTCAACTTATTGGCCAGATATTGAAGGTCTTAATGAAAATAACAGTTTACTATTATCAAATGAAGTATCAGATATAGCTTTTGATAATGATGATGGCCTTGCCTATATATCAACAAATAATGGAATTAGTGTATTGCGTATTCCATTTGCCAAACCAAAGAAAAACTANAATAATATAAAAATTTTCCCCAGTCCATATGCCTTACCAAACAACTCGCCTCTTGTTATTGATGGNCTGATGGATGGGACTATTTGTAAAGTACTAACTATTACAGGGAAAGTATTAAGAACACTTCCGATTTCTAATAAAGGGGTAAATGGATATCAGGCTTTTTGGGATGGAAANGATGATCAGGGAAGATGGGTTAATACTGGTATATATTTAATTAGTTTTATGGAACTTAAAGGGAATTATAGTTTTGAAAAGATTGCTGTAATAGAAAACTAAATAAGTTAATTATTACGTTTTGCTATNAATAAATTCAGGCATTATACCAAAATCTTGTTCCAGTTCATTTGCAATTTCTCTTATTATCTTTTTTCGCTCATTATAAGGNATAAATGCACTTTTTATAGCCATAATAATCATTTCTCTAAAGTCATGNAGCTTAAATCCAAATAAGTTATGAGCTAGTAGGTATTCATTAGTAAGGTTTGTTCCTGACATTAATCTATTATCTGTATTTAGAGTAACTCTAATGCCTTGATCATAATAAAATTTNAATGGATGAAATTTCAATGATCTAATAGAACGNGTTTGCCAATTAGATGTCAAACATACTTCTAATGTTATNCGATGNTCATTTACATAATTCATTAAATCTTTATCTTCNTTAAGTCTTGTTCCATGACCAATTCGGTGAGCTCCGCAGTGATGAATTGCTTGATGAATAGANCTCGGACCAAATGCCTCTCCAGCATGAATAGTTGCATTTATATTATTATTTAAAATCATGTAAAAAGCTTCTCTATGGTCTTTTGCAGGAAAATTTTCTTCAGCTCCTGCCAAGTCGAATCCAACAACACCCTTATTTTTATAGCGAACAGTTAAGTCTGCAAGTTTTAAAGATGCTCCTGAAGATATGTTCCTTATGCCACATACTATGATACCTGATTTGACACCAAAATCTTTTTCTCCACGTTTTAATCCTGCTCTTACAGCCTCTACAGAGTCACTAATTGTCATGCCTTTTTCTGTATGGAGTATTGGTGAATATCTTACTTCTATATACCGAACATTTTCTTTTGAAACATCTTCAATTAACTCATAAGAAGTTCTCTCAAGTGCTTGNGGCGTCTGCATNACACTTAATGTAATATCAAACCTCTTAATGTATTCTTCTAATGATCCTCTTTTCTTACCAATAGTTAATAGTTTGGATAATTGATCANGATTAGATGTAGGTATATTAATTTTATCTTNATTAGCTAAATCAATAATCGTGGGGATTCTTAAAGATCCATCAAGATGACAATGAAGTTCAACTTTAGGAAGTTTATGGAGAAGATTNCGACTTATCCTCATTTATTCTTTTTACTTATTAAGTATAACCAGTAACATACACAGCCAAGTAAAATANCNCCNGGCCATGGACCAAAAGGAGNAATTTTAAAAACAGAATAATCGGTTGGCAGNNTTAGGNCCTGGGTTTCATTNAGCATGAGAGGCAATGCCAAGAGAATTCCAATTAAAGCCTCTCCTGTAATTAAACCTGAAGAAAATAATAATCCATTTTGATTTATATCTTCTTCCCCATCCATGGTTGCTTTTCCACTAGNTAAATAAGAAATGAGGCCACCAATTAAAATTGGCGTTACTAAGTGGAANGGCAAGTAAAGTCCTACAGCTACAGCAAGAACAGGGGTCCTAAAATTAGATCCACGCTTCTCTAAGTATTTATCTAAAATAATTATTACTATTGCCAATAANCTGCCTATTATGATCAAATCCCAAGGTAGATCTTGATCAAATACTCCTNGCGCTATATTAGCCATTAGACTAGCCTGNGGNGCTTCCAATGCATTGCCTTTCATNTCCAAGGTTAGATGCGCATCTGATGCTATACCATATCTACGATGAAGCATCCAAAGTACTGGCATCATGACAAATGAACTAGAAAGAACTCCTATTGCCTGCATTATCTGTTGTTTCCAAGGTGTCGCACCTAATATATGCCCTGTTTTCAAATCCTGAAGATTATCTCCACCTATAGCGGCTGCGCAGCATACTACTGCTCCAATAAATATTGCAGCAGCAGGCCCGACATCAACACCAGCATTGTGTAGAGCAAACAATAGAATTGAAGATGATAAAACTGTAGCAATTGTTACACCAGAAATAGGATTATTTGAAGAGCCAACTAGACCAGCCATATAAGCGGCAACAGCAGAAAATAGAAATCCTGAAAGAAGCATAATAACTGCCATAAAAGCCGTTACTGGGATACTTTTTACAACACTTATATAAATTGCAAAAATCGGTATGAGCGATATCAATAGAGCAATTCCAACCCAAACCAAAGGTGTATCCATATCTTTAAGCTCAATAGACTCAGTTTCCCCCATTTTCTTTTTATTGTAAATTTCCAGACTGGAGCGGATGCCTCTTATCAGAGGACTTCGTAAATTGACTAAAGCCCATAATCCACCAATTATCATCGATCCAACCCCAATATATTTGATGACATTACTGTGAATCCAATTTACGGATGCACCTGCATCTTTAATTATTTCAACCGGCACGTGATCAATATAGCTGACTGATAGAATAGGTAGAAAAATCCAGCGTCCAATGACCCCCCCGCTAAAAACTAATATAGAAATATTTAATCCAACAATATAACCTACAGATATGAGTGCTGGGGATAAATTCAATTGGAAACTGGCAAAAGAATTACCGATTCTTGATGTCCCAGTTAAAATACCTGACCAGAGTTTCATTGCCTCGGCGCCTATCTTAAATAAAGCACCTACAAACCCTGCCTGCAATAAGTATTTTAAACCTTCAGATCCTTTTTCTCCAGATTTTAAAACTTCGGCTGTCGCAATACCTTCAGGAAAAAGAAGCTTCTCTTCTATAATTAATGCTCTTCTAAGAGGTATAGTAAATAGCACTCCAACCATACCTCCAGTTGCCGCAATTCCTGTTATGATCCAATATTGATCAAACCCAAATTCACCCCAGTAATTCATTACTATAAGAGCTGGAATAGTGAAGATAACACCAGCTGCCAACGATTCTCCTGCAGAAGCAGCCGTCTGAACGATATTATTCTCTAAAATATTAGAACGTTTGAATAGGGAAAGTACACCCATAGATATTACCGCTGCAGGTATGGAGGCAGAAACGGTCATACCAGCGAATAGTCCCAGGTAAGCGTTGGCGCTTGCCAAAATCATAGATAGGATTATTCCAAGTATGACTGCTTTGAAAGTGATTTCATTTTTCATATTTCTATTTCAAAGTGAATGACCTGAAACTAGCTACATATTATAATCTTGGCAAGATTGATAATTTCTTTCCTATTTGGCTAAAATATCTTTCAATGTAAATTTATAATAACAAGGGGTGCTGTTTAATTAATATTGAATGGCTGAGAACAAACCCTTTGAACCTGATATGGATAATACCAGCGTAGGGAGATACTATGAACTGTAAAACATTCACTTTTAATTTATTTTTTTTTACAACAATTCTATTTGCTCAGATTTCTGGTATAGTAACAGACTCAATTAGCGGCAAACCTATAGAAAACGTTAATATAACAGATGGAGATTTAGGAGCTATCACTAATTCAATGGGTGCATTCTTTATTGATGTATCTATAGGTGCAGAATTGGAATTTTCGCATATAGCTTTTCAATCAATATTTCAATCAGCATATGAAGGTATGTCAGTAAAACTAATTCCAGCAGTTATTGAATCAGATCAAATAATTGTGAGGGCAGGGCTTTCAGATGAAGCCGTCCAAAATGCAGTAACAAGCATTCATGTATTTACTGATGATCAAATTCGTGAATCTGGAGCTGATAATTTTCAAATTTTAACAGATCAAGTTCCTAATTTAAATTGGGCAGGGGGCACGAGTCGACCAAGATATTTTCAAATTAGAGGTATTGGAGAACGAAGTCATTATTTTGGTGAAGGACCTCCCAACTTTTCTGTGGGATTCGTTATAGATGATATGGATTTTAGCGGTCTAGGAATGATTGGGCATTTATATGATTTGGATCAGATAGAAATTTTTAGAGGGCCACAATCATCTGTTTATGGGGCCAATGCTTTAGCAGGATTAATTTCGCTTAAATCTAAAGATCCTATAGAAAAGTCTGAAATGGGTGTGTCTGCAAGCACAGGTTCAGATAGCCATTTTGGCATAAATAATTTTTTTAATTTGAAAGCTATAGATGGTTTAAATATTAGGGTTTCTGGAAGTTATAATTACATTGATGGATTTAGAGAAAATATATCTCAAAATATTTCTAATACTAATAAGCGAGAAGAAATGTTCTCTAGAATGAAATTAAATTTTAACCCAAGTCAAAAAATAAATCTTTTGGCAACTTTTATTTATTCAGAATTTGATAATGGATACGATGCCTGGGCACCAAATAATAATACAGATTTTAAGACCTATAGTGATGAAAGTGGAATAGACAGTCAAACATCTTATGGTTACTCTCTCCGCACCAATTTTGATGGTTATTACAATTTCACCCTTATAACTTCATTTACTAAAACTAATTTAGTGCATTCCTACGATAGTGATTGGGGGGATAGTCTTTATTGGGCCACCAATCATGATTGGAATCCAGAGTCCTTTCCAGATATCTACTATCTGTACAAATATTTTGATCAAAATAATAAAAGTCGTTCAAATATTACTCATGAATTACGATCTTCATTTGGTTCTATTTTATTTGGTCTTTATTTTAAAAATTTAAATGAAAAAGATAAGGCAATGGGATGGTTGTTTGATGGGTTCGCAACTGATGCAACAAGTGATTTTAAGTTTAAAACGATAGCTGGATACTCACAAATTAGATTTAATTTTTCATCTTCTTTGAATTTCAAGGCAAATATTCGAATAGAGCACAGTCAATATGATTATAACGGAACTTCACAAGGGTACAATGAGAATTGGGAAAAAATATTTTTAGATTCAGTTAAATTTGATAATAATGATAGAATGGTCGGATTTCGAGGTGCATTTACCTATTATAAAAATGTGTCAACTAGATATTATAGTTCATTTTCTCAAGGATATAAATCTGGGGGCATAAACCAACAACCTTATTTAACTGATTCAAGTCGTCCTTATGACCCTGAATTTATTCAAAGTTTTGAATTTGGATTAAAGCAAAAGACAAATACTAATAAAACAAATTTTACATTTTTCTTTAGTAATAGAATAAATCAACAAGTTTCAGTATCAAGTCAACAAGAGGAAGGAAACCCAAATAGTTTTCTATTTTATATTGGAAATTCAGGTTCAGGAAAAAACAGTGGTATTGAACTTGAATATTCACAAAACATCTTGAAGTCTTTATCGTATGATGTCACTATTGGAGTATTAAATACTTGGGTAGATAAATTTGCTTATATAACTGTAAATGGTGAAGAATATGGTGGGGCTAGAGAAGCTTCTATGGCTCCTAGATTGATGGGCTCATTTGGTTTTCATTATTCAATATTAGATTTTTATCTTTTTACGAATACTACTTATAAAAGCGAATACTATTTTTCTGATAGCCATAGTAATAAATCAGCACCATACTCACTAACTAATATAACAATTGGAAAATCATTCAGGAAATTTGATGTAAAGTTTTGGGTTCGCAATATTTTTGATAAACGTTATGCAGTTCGAGGTTTTTACTTTGGTTTAATTCCTCCTGAATANAATAATGAACTTTGGTTGAGCTATGGAGACCCTAGGCAATTAGGCCTGACTATAGATTATAATTTCTAGTATTNAAATTANTTAATCATTAGAAGGATCAATTTTTCGACGGTCNTTTTTCTTTAAGCTTTGAATNCGTTTATCTTTTAATCTTTTTTCAATACTGCTTTTACTNGGGGAAGTNGATTNTCTNTNTTTTGGTTTTTTAGATGCNTNTTTTAGTAAATACACTAATTTNTCTAAGGCATCTTTACGGTTAANGATTTGAGATTTGTGCTTACTAGATTCAATNATTANATCTCCATTTNCTTTNAATTTTGATCCAGCTAGNNTTTTNAATCTGCTNANCATATTATTTGAAATTTCTAAAGATTTGANAACATTAANACGAAGTTGTACAGCAGTNGAAACTTTNTTGACATGCTGTCCCCCTGGACCTGAAGATNTAATAAAGGTCTCCTTTATATCTTTTTTGTTNANATATATATTATTTGAAATCTTTATCATGCNGGTTTAGTTATTAATAGCTATAGAATATTACTATTTAGATAGAAGAATATCAAATACACTCATAGTGNAATTTGCCAGTTGAGCTTGCTTAGACATAATGGTAACTTCATTGACCTATGAACACAAAGAAAAGCAATCGAAAACGTATGTTTCTTATTGATGGTTATGCGATGTTATATAGAGCTCATTATGCAATGATACGAAATCCATTAATTACATCGTATGGATTGCCAACTAGTGCNCTTTTCGGATTCTTAAATCAGTTGTTTAGAATCTTGAATAAAGAAAACCCAGATTACATAGCAACAATTTTTGATAGAAAAGAGAAAACATTCCGGCATAAAAAATATCCTGATTATAAAGCTAATAGAGACCCAATGCCAGAAGAGCTGCAGGTACAATTGCCACATTTATGGAAATTAATTGATGCTTTGGAAATCGNAAACTTATCTAAAAAAGGTTATGAAGCNGATGATATTATTGGGACCTTGGCTGTTGATGGAACAAAAAATGATTTAGAAGTATTTATTGTTAGTGGAGATAAAGATTTTATGCAGCTTATTAATGATAATGTTTTTCTATATGCTCCAGGAACAAAAAATAAACCTGACAAAATTTATGATAAAGATGGAGTCAAAGATCGTTGGGGNGTCCCTCCTGAAAAAATTATAGATCTGTTNGGTTTAATGGGCGACTCATCTGATAATATNCCTGGTGTANTAGGAGTTGGGCCAAAATCAGCAATGAAGCTNATTAATGAGTATGGGACCTTAGAAGAGACNCTTAATAATGCAGATGTTGTAACAAATAAAAGAGTCCGTAATGGTTTATTAGANGGNAAGGAAAGCGCCATANTAAGTAAAGATCTNGNTACGATTGTTACTGATGTCACNTTAGATTATAAAATTGAAGATTTTGANAATAAGGATTTAAATNTTAGTTCATTAGAGNCTTTATTAACAGAATATGAGTTNCACGCTCTTATAAATCAATTGCCTGGATCTNATAAATCCCCAGATGCATCTNTTAANAAATCNAAAAAAGATTATAAGATTATTCAATCTTTAGATGANTTGAATAAATTTGTTAAATCAGTAAATCAAAANAACATNCTATCTTTTGATATTGAAACAGATGGGTTNAATCCTATGCAGAATCATATCGTTGGNATGAGCTTNTCTTNTAAAGAGAATACNGGAGTATATATTCCTATAGAATTTAAAAATAAATCAAAAAATCTATTTGGAGTTGATGATGTCTCGACTGTAATTGATATTATTCGTCCAATGATGGAAGATGAAAATATTTTGAAAACTGGCCAAAATATTAAGTTTGATATGTTGATTTACAAACGATATGGTATAAATGTTAAAGGATTGATGTGTGATAGTATGTTAGCAGCACATTTGCTAAAACCTGAGGCACGTTCTTACAAGTTAGATAATCTCAGTATTGAATATCTTAATCACAGAATGATTCCTATTGAAGATCTTATCGGTAAAGGGAAGAATCAGATAACTATGGCAGAAGTTGAGTTAGATCAAGCAGGGTATTATGCTTGTGAAGATGCGGATATTGCTCTACAGCTTACTAATATTTTCTTGAGGAAACTTAAGGATGCAGATTTGGATCACTTTTATAATAAAATTGAATTACCACTTATCTACGTCCTGTTAAATATGGAATATGAAGGTGCATTTGTGGATAAAAAAATGCTGGAAGAAATGTCTGTAGATTTAAGTAAAAAAGTTAAAAACTTATCTACAGAGATAATTAAACAGGCTGGAACAGAATTCAATATTAATTCAACTCAACAATTAGCAAATATTTTATTCGATGTATTAAAACTAACGAAAGTTAAACAAAGATCTACAGCTGAACCTGTATTAGAAGCACTTCGAAATGAACACCCTTTGCCAAATTTAATATTGAAGTATAGAAAATTAGCAAAATTAAAGAATACTTATGTAGACAGCTTGCCTCCTCTAATTAATAAAAATACTGGAAGGATACATACAACTTTTGGTCAAACTATAGCATCCACCGGGCGCTTATCAAGTAGTAATCCTAATTTTCAAAATATACCAATTCGGACTGAAGAAGGTCGTGAAATTCGCAAGGCATTTAAAGCGCAAAAGAAAAATTGGCTCATATTTTCTGCTGATTATTCTCAAATAGAATTACGTATTATGGCTCATTTAAGTAAAGATCCATCACTCATAGAATCATTCAATAATAATGAAGATATCCATACAAGAACCGCAAGTGATGTATATGGGGTCAAAATCGATGATGTTCTACCTGATATGAGGCGAACTGCAAAAGTTGTTAATTTCGGTATAATGTATGGGGCTGGCCCTTTTAGATTAAGCCAAGAATTAGGGATACCAAGAAGTGAAGCTCAAGTAATTATTGATACTTATTTCAATAGATATATTGGAATTAGAAATTATATGGATAAAACTATTCAAAATGCGGAAAAACAAAAATTTGTTGAGACTGTACTAGGTCGCAGAAGAAATATCTGGAATATTGATAGTGAAAATCATATGCAAAAAGAAGCGGCAAAGAGAATGGCTATTAATATGCCTATTCAAGGAACTGCTGCAGAAATGATAAAGCTTGCAATGTTGGATATTAATAGAACTTTGCAAAATGAAAATTATCAATCACGTATGATATTACAAATTCATGATGAGTTATTGTTTGAATCACCAAAGAATGAAATAAATAAGCTGGAAGAAATGGTTATAGATAAAATGGTCAATGCCATGCCTCTTATAGTTCCTTTAGTGGTAGATTGCGGGAAGGGGATTAGTTGGCTTGATGCCCATTAATTGGGTTAATAATTTTTATAATTAGATGGAAGCAAGTATAACATTAAAAAAAGTAGGTAAGCTTATTGGAGATAAGACAATCCTTGCAGGATTAACTTTTGGCGTAGAAAGAGGATCATTGGTTGCAATTATCGGAGAAAATGATGCTGGAAAGTCAACATTATTACAATTATTGGCTGGAATTGAAAATCCTGACTATGGAAATGTTTTTATTCATGGTATTGATTCAGTAAAAAGAAGAAAGGATTCCCAAAGTTATACTGGGTATGTTCCTCATAGTTCGGATTTAGATCCTGAACTTTCTATTGAAGAGAATATTCAATTTATTGGATATGTTTATGGAATAGATGGAGATAAAATAACTAAAAGAATTCATAAATATGCAAAAGATCTAGAAATATTAGATTTATTGCATAAACCCGCAGGATTAGTTTCTCCTGGGAATAAGAAAAAAGCCATGATTATACGTGAACTTGTTCATGATCCATCTATACTAATTATAGATGAACCAACATCCTTTATGGATGCTCCTTCCACTAGAAAAACATGGGATCTTCTTCGTGGTTTAGCAGGTGAGAAAACAATTATTTATGTTAGCCAATATTTGCCTGAGGTTGAACAGGCAAATGATAGAATTTTAGTTATGCAAAATGGTAAGATTGTGTTAGATGGGACTTTAGATAAATTATTAGAGAGTACGTTACAGTACCATCAGTTTGAAATTGAGTTTGTTAAGCTCACTGAAGAACTTTATAATAAATTGACTGCAATTTCTACTATAGTAAACCCTTCTAAAATAGGGAATACCCTACATTTTTATGGACGTGAAAGATCTGTCTTTTTCCAAGTATTGAATGAGGCTGCTGGACAGTTAATGAAAGATTTGACAGTAAAAAAATTAAGTTTACGTGATCTGATGGATTCCGAATTTGCTGGCAGAGGACTAGACTAATGCAGGCATTTCTAATAAGACGTTTTTGGCTTTTACGTCAAAGACTAATTTCTACTGCGTCTTTAGTATTGGTATTGCCAATTATAGTATTTTTAACAATATCAATTGGAATGAAAAATATAATCATGGAAACAATGGGTAATATATCCTATGAAGAGTGGGTATATCCTGGGTTAATAATGTTAGTTAATACAATTATAATTACACCAATTATTTTCCGAGATTTTTATTTTTTACGTTTAGAATCGCAAACGTTAGTTACCTTATCTCTTTCACCATTATCAAAATTTCAAATTGTGATTTATTTAATATTTTCTGCGATTATTGAAGGGGTGATTCTTTCTATGNTCTCTATATTTATTTTATTATATCTTATGGAAATTTCCATAGGAATATTAAGTCTTATTTATATCATTATAGCAGTTTCTCTTTTTAGTCTAATAATTTCTAATGCTTTTACTACGCTTTCATTATCAACCCATAGAATTAATCATATTTTCTTAGGAGCTTCGATTATTACATTATTTATTATATTTAGTTCTCAATTATTAATTGAGTTTGAATTTTATCCAAAAAGTGTAATTGATATTTTCAAGCTTTTACCAACTAGNATGATATCAAATTGGTATAGATCGATGGTATTTCAAGGTGAGTTCAATGTTGATTTATTTTTTATACCTTTGACTATTGGAATGCTATGGACTTTTCTGAATAGTATGTTAATGAAACGAGTTCTTAAACAATGATCGCATATCTTTCCGGTGCAATGGAGTATGCGAATGATGAAGGAGAAGGTTGGCGAAAAGATATAACAGAATGGCTTTCTAAAAATCTTGGTCATTCTGTTATTAATCCTGTAGAAGAATCTCGTATTATTATAACTAACACAAATTCACATGATTATCGTAATTGGAAAGAGACTGACTTAGCACGATATAAAAATTTTATTAATCAGTTTGTTATTCGAGATATTGACGCAGTAACTAAAGAAGCAAATTACATTATTTGTTTTTGGAATGAAGATGTGTTTAAAGGTGCTGGTACTCATGGAGAAGTAACGTTGGCATTTGAACACAGTATTCCTTTATACTTAGTAAATCAAGTTCCACTAACAGATCTAAGTGGATGGATAATAGCGTGTAGTACTGATATTTTTGAGAATTTTGAAGAATTAAAATTATTTTTATTAAGTAAATTTGGTTAAATCAAATGTTTTCCCCTAAAGCTATAATTAACTTAGATAATCTAGCGCATAACTATCGCTTAATAAAAGATCAGTTGAATAATATTCCTATTATGGCTGTAGTAAAAGCAAATGGATATGGACATGGAGTAATAGAAATTTCAAAGGTATTGCGTAATGAAGGAGTAAAATTTTTTGCAGTTTTTACTTTTAATGAAGCATTAGAATTAAGAGATGCTGGAATCACAGAAGATATACTTGTTTTCTGTAGACCAACAAAACAAATGTTGGAAATTGCTTATGAAAAAGATATTACTTTAAGTCTATGCGACCCAGATGATGTAAGATTGTTTTGTAAAGCTAAGCATAGTCCAAAATTTCATTTAAAGGTAGATACTGGTATGACCAGGTTAGGAATTTCGTTTAATGAAGTGTATAAAATTATTGAAACAATTAAAAATGAAAAACTCAATTGTCATGGAATTTATAGTCATTATGCGACAGCAGATGAAGGTGATTTAAGTTATGCAGAATATCAACTTGATCAATTCAATGAACTATTAGAGTTTATTGAGAAAATAAATCTAACAGTTAAATTTATACATTTTTCAAATAGTGGTACAGTGATTAATATGCCACATAGTTCATATAATTTAGTCCGTGTTGGTATGTTATTATATGGTTCATTTCCATCTAATGAGGTTCCAAGAGACCTTCCCATAAAGCCTGTGATGGAATTTAAAGGACCGGTTGTTTCATTAAGAAAAGTAAAGGCTGGCACAAAGGTAAGTTATGGAGGCGTTTGGGAAGCAAATGAAGATACAGTTATAGGAGTTATTCAAACTGGATTTGCTGATGGATTTCCAAGAGCATGGTATATGAATGGTTTTATATCATTAAGAGGNAATAAACATCCTATAGCAGGACGAGTTTGCATGGATCAATTTATGGTNGATTTTGGNGATGCGGAAGTTNAGGTGGGTGAAGAAGTATTAATATTTGGACAGAATGAAGTGGATAAAATTCTAGTTGATGATATTGCTAAAGATATTGGGTCAACAAGTTATGTAATATTAACCGGTATTGGAGGTAGAACAGAAAGAAAATATATAAATTAATTAGATTTTTCTTTATCAGGATTTCTGACCCATGATCTTCGGTCTTGAAAAGCCTTGATTTTTAAATCTGCCCAGTCATTTACAATTCTTTTTATTTGATCAAGTTGTTCAGGNTTTTCCGATAGATTATCNTCAAGAACATTAATAANCTCTTCTCTACGTTGCTGAACTTGNCCATAAGTCATGATATCTTCTTCTGCAAANCCTTCCTTTTCTTTTTGAACAGAATCTTTGCGATTATCTGCAGCAGNTGTTTGTTCNTTTCTACTAGAAAAAACTGCTAGAAACAAAACGACTAGAACTATCAATAAAAATAAAATTTCCATAATTATATCCTTANAATCCTATNCCTNATGGATCAATNCCTAAAATACCAACCCAATAAAAGGCTACCATAACACCTAAAACAATCAATGCAGCTGGCCATCCTACAGTTGCCATACGAATAAAATCTTTAGATTCAAGNTCTCCACTTGCATACACAATAGAACTTGCTGGTGTACCAATCACTAACCAGTATGCCATAGATGTTGCAATAGCTAGTCCAACACCCACAAGCACTGGATTTGTTCCAGAACTTTGNGCCATATCAAGTACTACTGGTCCGATAACAGCTACAGTAGCGCCAGCACTCATCAAATTCGTCAATACGGCACCTATAACACCAACTAAAATAACTAATCCAACACCAGAGTTGAGGCCAAGAGGAGCAACTAGCCCCATGATCTGATCAGCAAACCAACTTGAAGCCCCAGTGNTTTTNAATACACTACCTAAGCTTATACACCCAGCATAAAGCACAATAACACCCCAGCTAACTTTATCTTCATAATCTTTCCAGGAAGTTAATCCTAGCAGCATATACAATACAGCGCCAGATATGGCAACACCACCTAATCCAAGTGAAAAACCTAATACCTCTCTTGTAACAGATTTATCAACAATCCATAAAANAACTACCGCTAACATGACTAAAGCCACTAGCTTCTGTTTAGCTGTCATGGCCCCATGTTTTTCAAGATCTTTTTTTAATAAATCAACTGCTTCAGATAAGTCAGATACTTCTGGTTTAAATAATAATGGCAGTAAAAACGCCATTACAACAGACATTACAACTGTATAAAAGATGCCCATAGATATCCATTGCATAAAAGAGACTTCGACCCCGATATTAGAAAGAAATCCAATCATTAAAGCATTNCGAGCCCCTCCAGTAGGACTCATTGGNCCACCAATCATACACCCTACTGCAATCGTNACCATTAAAAGAGTACCTAAATTAGGAGAAGGAGTAGATTTATTCGTGAGAGTATACAAAGCCATAGCAATTGGAACATACATTGCAGCTACAGCGTGTTCACCCACAAAGGCAGTTGGAATTGCAGTGCCTAATAAGATGCCAATAACGATCATACGGGTTTTTGTCCCCGCAAGGTTTATTACAAGCATACCAACACGTTTATCTAAACCATATTTTACTAATGTTGCTCCAAGCGCCAAGGATCCAGCGATAAACCATACAGCATCATGTGCATAGGTGNNTACNATNTNTTTAGGNTCAGTGATTCCAAAAAATAATTGAACTAAACCAATTAATAATGCAACTGCGGGCATTGGAACAGCTTCAGTAGCAAAAAATATTACACAAGTTGATAAAAGNGCTATAATNAGNTTAATATGAGTTGCTTTAGTTAAAATATCTACTCCAGCTTGGCCCTGGAATAATTCTTCGGCTTTCGACATCATTGATTCAGGCATTGGCATAATAAAGGCAAGAAGCACAAAAAGCCCCAAGCCAATTCCAAGCCACTTGAAATCTGTTGTCTTAGCGAAACCGCCGCTATTCGATTGTTCGTCTTCTTTATGTGCCATAATTACCTGGAAAATGACTCAGTCTACTAAAAAAGGCAAGAAAAAATCGAATAATATAAAATANCAACAAGTTTTATATTCAAGCGGTATTTAACTAATCTCATTATAATTAAATGTAAATATGAAAAATATTTTAACTAGGGTTTCAATAATATTATCCATAACAAACTTTTGTAATGGTCAGATTACACCCAATTTATCTTTTGGCATTGATGAATTATTAAATAATCCATATGAATATAATGGAAANAGCATTTGTTTAATTACAAATAGTGGCGCAATTAATAAGGATGGATTAACAAGCNTTGAAGNTTTGCATCNTAAGGATTTTGANCTTCAATTAGTCATTCATTTAGATAATAAGGATCATATAGATGCTAATAAAGTTCAAAAATTGGATGCGGATTATGATGTTGAAGAAATATATNCTTTTAATTTATCAAATAAAGAAATAGTAGATAAAATTAAGGATATAGATTTTGTTTTTATTGATTTTCAAGATTTAGGATTACGATCTACTGTTTATACCCTTTCTTTAAGTCAGATATTATATACTTGCGGGTTATCAAAGACTCCTATAATAATTCTTGACCGCCCAAATCCATTAGGGGGCTCAGTCATATCAGGAAATATTCCACAAAAAAGTATAGCAAACCCGTTTGACATGATATCTATTCCTTACAGACATGGTATGACTATTGGAGAATTGGCTCGATTATTAAATGAAGAATATCATCATAATGCTAAATTAAAAATTATCCCTATGGATAATTGGAGCAGTGAAGAATGGGTAAATACTAACCTTTCATGGAAATATATTTCACCAAATATTATATCATATAATAAATTAAAATATTTTTCCATAAGTGATTTATTAGCATCGGATAATATAATTGAAAATGGAAAAGGAACTGATCGTGAACATCAAATTTTAGTACATCCTGATATTGATAATGCGTCAGATCTAGTCTTTAAATTGAAAGCGTTAAAACTTCCTGGTGTAGAATTTTTCCCCGCGGTGTTTGTACCTAACGATGGACTTTTTAAGGGAAAAATATGTAATGGTTTCTCAATTAACATAACTGATTCTGAAGCATATGATCCTTGGACTATTGCAATTGAAAGTGCGAAAGTAATTAAAAGTATGTATCCAGATATAATATTTGAACCCAAAGAAAATAATCTTATTAATTTTGATAGTAAGGTTGGTAGTGCAGATATATCTATTTTTATTGAAAAGGAAGATTGGACTAGGCTGTCTTTATATAAATCAATCCAAAATGAAGAATTGCTAAAATTTATTCATGAAATCAGACAAAAATATTTGATTTATCCTCGCAAAAGTAATTTCAGCCCTTTAGATACAAAGGTATTGTTTATTTATATTACTATAATTCTCTTAATTGGTGTATTAGCTGGAAGGAAACAAAAAGACACAAAATCATATTTCCTTGGAGATGGAAAAATATCTTGGGTAATGATTTCTTTTAGTGTGGTAGCTACGGAAACTTCTGTGCTTACTTTTCTAAGTATTCCTGGCATAGCTTATTTAACCAATTTTGGTTTTTTGCAAGTTGCAATGGGATATATAATTGGCAGGGTAGTTGTAGCATGGTTCTTTCTTCCAAAATATTATGAAGAAGGAATACAGTCTACTTATCAATTCATTGGTAATAAATGGGGAGTGGGATTTCAAAGATTTGTCTCTACTGTATTTCTTATTATGAGGGTTCTTGCTGATGGTGTAAGGTTATTCATGACTGCTATACCTTTAACACTTATTACTGGTTGGTCATTTAATTTTTCAATTCTAGTTATCGGGTTTGTTACATTGATATATACACTTATAGGCGGTATTCGCTCCGTTATTTATACAGATACATTTCAATTTATATTATATGTTTTTGGTGCATTTGTAACTTTTAATATTATTAATAATTTAGTGCCGGGTGGTTTTAGTCATGTAAAATCTGCTTTATTAGATGCTGATAAACTCTCAATTTTTCAAGGTTTCCCAAATTCCATAGTTGAATTATTTATCATGCCATATAATTTTATAGCAGCCATTTCTGGTGGATTTCTATTATCTTTAGCATCGCATGGCACAGATCATTTGATGGTGCAAAGACTATTATCTGCTGAATCTGCTAGAGATAGTCAGAAAGCATTAATATTGAGCGGTATATTAGTATTTTTTCAGTTTGCAATGTTTCTTTTTTTAGGAGCGATGATGTGGGTTTTGTATGATGGGATTCCTTTAAAACCAAACTTGCTGTTTCCATGGTTTATATTGACTCATTTGCCTAGCGGTTTTACAGGTTTTCTTGTTGCAGGAATTTTTGCAGCTGCAATGTCTACATTAAGTTCTTCAATTAATTCTTTGGCATCGGCTACAGTTATTGATTGGATAGAGCCTATAAAGAAAAATACTAATATAAATATAGCTAGGCTGGTTTCTATATTTTGGGCTATTATACTTATTGGAGGTGCAATGTTATTTACTTCTTCAAATAGTCCACTAGTTGAAGTTGGATTAAGTATAGCTTCGGTAATCTATGGTGCAATACTAGGTTTTTTTATACTAAGACTTTTTGATATCAAAGTAACGAGGCTTTCAGTGCTTTGGGGATTCATTATATCAGTAATCTCAATGATATGCTTTTGGAAGTTCTCTCCATTGGCGTGGACTTGGTATGTTTTTACTGGAACTTTAATTATGCTCTTTATAAGTATCTTTCTACCGTATTTACAAAATAGATTTAATCATGAAATACATGTATAATAATCACTCGATTTTTTTTCTACTCTTAATAAGTTTTTTAATAGGTGAGAACTATAAGTATACGGAAATAGAATCAATACCTGATTTATCGTTTGTAAAGAAAGTTTATACTGGTCTTGATGTATTAGAACAAATGGATTTTTCTCATCTTAAGGGAAAAACAATATCCATACTTTGTAATCAAGCTTCTGTTAATCGAAATGGGCAGCACTTGCTTACATTGCTAAGAGAGGTCGAAGATGTACACGTCCTTGCAATATTTTTGCCTCAATATGGTTTGTTTGCCAGCGAGGACCCCAAATTGAAAATGATGGGAGACAAATCTGTNGATCCTATATTTGGGGCAAGGGTTGTTGATTTATTCAAAAGAGTCATGTATCCACCAGAGTGGAGTATTCGTGATGCAGACCTTATTTTAATTGATCTTCAGGATACAGGTGTTAGATACAGTACCTATATGACAACAGTTTCAAAAGTAATGGAGAAAGCATCAGAATATGATACACCTATTTTATTACTCGATCGTCCTAATCCATTAAGAGGGGATGTTATGGATGGTCCAGTTGTGAGGACTGCTTACCAATCACTTGAAGGTTATCATTTAGTTCCAATTAGACATGGACTAACAATTGGAGAATATGCACTTATAGTAAATGAAATGGGTTGGTTAAAAGATTTAGCACGTGTGAATTTGACTATTATACCAATGTCGAATTGGCAAAGGACCATGTGGATGGACGATACTGGGATTCCATTTATTTCAATTTTACCAGAGGTGAATAATGTTGAATCTCTTCTGGCCTATATGGGAATGAATTTGTTCAAGGGGACTAATTTGAATATAGGGCATGGAACTAAGAGTCCTTTTTTTCGTATAGGTGCACCTTGGATATCTGGGAGCTTATTATGGAAAAAAATAAATAAACTTAATCTTCCTGGTGTGTATTTCCATCAAATACGTTATGTGCCAGAATCTGTTTATGGTGAAGAAAGAGGGCCTTATTATGCTGGCCAGAACTGTAGTGGTTTATTAATGGAAATAACAAACCGTAATACATTTGATCCACTTGCAACTTCTACAGCCTTGATGATTCTTACATATCAATTGTATGAGAAGAATTTTGAATGGTTGGCAGGTGGATATGTTGATAAACTCTTTGGTTATGACCTATTAAGAATTTTTGCTGCTCAAGGAAAGCCTGTGAACTATTTACCACCATTATGGTTACATGATATTCTTCGATTTAGTGAATTCCGTAATCGTTTTTTACTTTATGAATAGATTTATTTATCTCTTTATATTTCTTTTTTCCATTGCATATACCCAAACTTTCTTCACAATACCAAGAAGTGTATGGCGTATATCAATTATTAATAGTATTGGTTCAGGTAATTGGATAGGATCCGGCGGGCTACTTAATAAAGGTATAAGAGATATAAGTTATATGGCGAATGATTCAACGGTAGCTGCTTATGTCCATCAAATGAATAAAATGAATTATAATAAAAGAGATATACATATTGAATATGGTCTATCAGGGCGAATGACATTTAGTTTATTATTGCCTTCTTATAAATCGTTAAGTAATGAAATAGATTGGTCAAAGGAAATAATTGTCGATTCTTTATCATATCCTTTAGATTCTTTATTAAACTTTTATTATCCTGATAAAAGATCGACCTCGGGCCTTGGTGATGCAAGTTTAGGAATGAAAATATTATTATATGGTTATCCTTCATGGACCGGAAAAGAGCCAATTTCTATTTATGGTGGTGTTAACTTGCGATTTCCTGCTGCTAAAAGATTAAGTCCCTATAAACCACAATCAAAAAATGAAAACGGCATTCCTTCTCAGTTTTTTGATTTACCTGTTGGTAATGGTATGACACGATATTCATATTCTTTGTTTGGAGAGCTTTTTAAGTACTTTAAAAAAAGATTAGTGAATATTACTTGGCGCATTGAACATGGGAAATATTCCAGAGAGGTTGTGAATACCCCGGTGTCATTTTTATGGGGATCAGAAACGAATCCTGATTCAATTATATCTAAAATAGGAAATTCTTTTCTACACCAACTTGGCGATGAATTATTATTATCTGCTATGGGGAAATTAGAATTATTTCCGGATAGATTATCTATTACTACAGGTATTAATAGTATCAGAACAGAAAGAGATTTTGTTTTATCGGAAAATCTAAATTGGGATAATTGGATGATCAGCAGAACAAGGAATGGAGAAATAGTTCATGATACAAAAAAGACACAAGTTAGGCAGTATATTTTAGCTACTTTTCATAATGTTCATCCTATAAAGAGTTTTGGACCAGTATTATTTGATATTGAAGTAGGGGCTTCATTTCCATATTTTACTCGACATACATATACTTTCGCCAATACTTGGATAGGGGTACAGGCTTATTTTCAAGCTTGGTAGGTAAATTTTTCTTATCTTTTATAGATCTTATGAAAGTAAATAAACGTTCTATTTGGAGCTGGGCATTATATGATTGGGCAAATAGTGCCTATGCTACTACAGTTATGGCAGGGTTCTTCCCCCTTTTCTTTAAAGAATATTGGTCTGACCCTAATAATCCAAATCAAAGCACCTTCTATCTTGGTATGGCTAATTCATTGTATGCAATTGTTGTGGCAGCTTTAGCGCCTTTTCTAGGAGCAATTGCAGATCAAGGTTCCAAAAAGAAAAAGTTTCTTATCTTTTTTGCCTTTTTAGGATCAATCATGACAGGGGGATTATGGATAGTCAATCAGGGGCACTGGCAGATGGCGGTACTATTTTATATACTGGCAACGATTGGCTTTGCTAGTGCAAATATTTTTTATGATTCTCTTCTTCCTGATATAGCTATTGAAAAAAATGTAGATTCGGTGTCATCTCTAGGATATGGCCTTGGTTACCTTGGTGGAGGTTTGTTGTTTTTATTAAATGTAATTATGTATTTGAAACCCCATTTATTCGGTATTCCTGATGGTGCGACAGCAATTAGACTCTCCTTTGTAAGCGTTGCAATTTGGTGGTTCGTATTTACTTTCCCTTTAATATTGTTTGTATCTGAGTCAAATGATGAAAAGTCTGTTAATTTAATCAAAGCAATTAATATGGGTTGGAAGCAATTAATAGAAACATTCAAAGAAATCCGTAATATGAGAGTTGTTGGTTTATTCCTATTGGCATATTTTTTCTATATTGATGGGGTGGATACAATAGTGAAAATGGCTGTAGACTATGGAATGTCTTTGAATTTTCCAAATGAGAGTTTAATTATTGCTCTTTTAATTGTTCAATTTATTGCTTTTCCAGCTGCTTTAATATATGGATGGTTGGCAGAAAAGATTGGAGCCAAAGCAGGAATAATGATAGGTATTATAGGGTACTCAATTATTACGTTTCTTGGCTATTTTATGACAAAAGTAGTGCATTTTTATATCTTGGCAATATTAATTGGCCTTTTTCAAGGCGGCATTCAAGCTCTTAGTCGTAGTCTATATACGAGAATTATTCCACCATCTAAATCAGCTGAATTTTTTGGATTTTATAACATGTTTGGTAAATTTGCTGCAATTATTGGTCCAGCCCTAATGGGGACAGTTACTATTATTTATGGAAATGCAAGGGTGGGAATATTATCGATTTTATTATTATTTATTCTAGGTGCATATTTCTTAAGTAAAGTAGATATTGAAGAAGGAAAGCGAATTGTCAAAGAAGGATTTCAATAAGATTTCATTTGTGCAAAAAAAATGTTGACTAAAAATAAGAATTATAGATAATATTCGGTATAGCCTCGCTAGTGTGGCGTGCTCTTCAGAGAAAAAGATTTTCTCGAGGGTTTATTAGCGAGGCTATATTATTATATAAATGAGTATAAACGATTATATATAAAGTAATACTTGAAATATTCTGCTAAATACAGTCAGTTGGTGATGCCAGATGATGCCAATAATGTTGGTACTTTATTTGGTGGTCAAATGATATCTTGGATGGATCTTGCAGCGGCGAAGGTTGCGTATCGTTTTTTACAGGGTACTGGGATTGATGGCGCTTTGACGCGCGCCATAGAAAATGTTGAATTCCGAGAGCCGGTTTATCCTGGAGAATGGGTTAATTTTGAAGGTTTTGTATCCAAAGCAGGAAATTCATCATTTGAGGTTGTTATAGATGCTTATGCGGAGGGTCTTAAAGTCAAAAAGAGATTGGCATGTACTGCAATTATTACAATGGTTGCAGTAAAGAAGGATTCTAATGATGAATATGTCAAATTTCCACACGGACGTTCTTTGTAGAATACTATATCTTGAATAGTATATTCTTATTGTAATAAATTCAAACTGATACTTGCTTAAAAGCAGGTGTATAAAGAATGAAGACTACTCCACATACCAGTCTCTTAGTATTTTGTGCAGTTTTTATTTTTTCAGGCTGTGGGTATATGTTTGCCCCTAAATATCCTGATCCAGTATATACTCAACGTGCTCCATTAATATCATTGAGATATGAATATCAAGATATCCAAATAAATGTGCCTGTTCAATTAGTTAATACATTACCTGAAGCATTCCAGGTTTATATATATGATAGAGAAAATGAAGTCGATCCTATTTTTGCTGCAACGTATATGCCTGAAGAGAAAATTCAAGTATTCCTTCCTCAGAATACACTTTCTAGTGATAAGAATGGCAATTTACTTGTCCTTTATCCTCAAGGACCAGATATGCCGGAGATTAAACATGAGTTTACAGGTGTGCGTTATGGTACAATATCTCTTCCAGTAAGTAAAATAATTAAAACTCCAGCTGTTATTGCAGGAGTAGTATCTCGAAGATATGATGAAAGAATGTTAGGCGGTATTCAATTGGTTGCAACAGATTCTACAGGTAGATCATTTTATACAAAATCGCGCATTGATGGAGATTATCGATTTGAACTACCTAATGAATATGGATATCGTAGCGATATTATTGTATCTGCTGGTGTAGGTTCTTTGTTTCCCGTGGTAAATAAGGATGCAGTTTTTAACGGTAAATTTGATTTAGNTATTGATTTTGCATTGGGCCCNAGTAAAGATTTTGTTGATAGAGGAAATTTATACATTACAAAAAATAATCTAACNCATTTTCGTGAATCATCTGCAAATGGTTCTATTACACATTTTTTACTATCTAAAAATGATATTATAGCGGTTACTCAGGTATCTGGTAATAGGCTATATGGTTTAGTGGAGATTTTCTGGTCTGATGATAAGTCTGAAATGATTCCAGGATGGGTCCGAGAGCAGGATGTAATTTATGCTGGAAACTATTTTATGAGTCCACAAGATGATCTTGAGCTAGCAAAGCAATGAAATACTTGTTAATTAGTTTTATTTTAATATCGCATTTGACTGGTCAGGTAACCTTAGATATTAAAGTTTTACCAAAAGGNGCAACTGTAATTTTAGATGGAAAAGAAATTGGNAATGCTCCTATAAAAGGTTATTCAGTAAAACCTGGGCTACATGAANTTCGACTGGAAGCTGATGGNTATGCGCCTGCGGNTCATGAAATATCTGTNCAAGATGCCAAGCGACTAGTNTCTGATTTTATTCTTAATCCTATGTATAAAATAAAATTTCAAGCCAAAGAAAAAGGNCTTACTTTCGAATTAAATGGAGAACATACCTGGCGTGATGAGAAGATAAAATTAAATCTTGAAGCTGGACCTCATCGCTTACGTGTATATTATTTAGATGAACTATTTGATGACCAAGTTATTATTGCTGATCGNAATGCTGAGTTTATATATACCCGTTATCAACCTGAATCAGGCCCTAATTGATCCTTAGATACAAAGTATTTATTATTTCTATANNTTTTTTTGGCATAATTAAAAGTGCTGATTATACTGGTAGTATTGCATTCATTGATCTTACAATGGATAGTGCTTCTATAGTCCAATATGGAGAGCTATTCTCATCAATGTCATCTCAACTGCAAGCGACACCACAAATGAGGGTTATTGATCCCGAAATAGTATTATCTGTTATGNGTCAATATTCTGANCTTAATGATCCTGAAAGAGAAATACCTGANAGAGAAATAATTATAAGTATTGGACAAGAGTTGTCTGCCGACTATGTGATGTATGCAGGGACAAAAGTTGAGGAATATGGATCGATATTAACTGGAGAAATTATTTCAACTCGATCTGGAGGAACTATTAGTACAATACAGATAAATATTCTAGATGTAATTAATGCATTAGAAGCAGAATCTAATATTGCTTCTTGGGCATTAATAGGTGAAGATCCTCCATATGAATTAATGCAGCCACGGAGAGATCTATTTCCTAAACATCCTAAAGATATTAAAGAGGATAAAACTCCATTTGGTGCACTTTGGAGATCAACGGTTGCGCCTGGTTGGGGACAATTTTATTCAAATAAGAGATTACCGGGTTTTGCTTTTCCATCTATAGAAGCAGTACTTTTTGGAGTACTATTCTTTAATTTTTCTCAATATTCTTCAGCAGTAAAAAATTTGCAAGAATCTTCGAAGTTATATGATAAAGAAACAGATCCTGATGAGGTATTACGATTACGCAAAGAAACAATAGGATATTGGAATGCACATAAGAGTTATAATAAAGCAATGATTAACAATGGCATTATGATTGGGACAGTATGGGCGATCAATGCTATCCATGCCTATNTTGCTGGACCCAGGCCTCAAAAGTTTATTCATGGACCTGAACCATATAGTCGTAAATAAATAAAAGTGNTTAAAGTGGATTTCAAGCAGTTGGTATAATCGCTATCAGCATTTTGAAGAACTATTTTACATTACTTTATCAAAAAATAATTAGAATTGAATCAATTGCTATTAGCTTTCTAAGCTGTATTATATTTTTTTCTTGCAAGACATATGAAATAAAACTAGATAACCCAATTGATGTAATAGCCGATTCTATTGCGGGAGTTTTTCCTCCAGCATTAACAATGCATCCCCTCACACAGATTGTCTCAAGCGGTGATTCGGTTATAATTGGAACGTATATTATTGATCCTGATACTACCTTAGCAGGAGTACATGCCCATATAAGGTATAATGCGGAGTTAATACAATTAGACACAATTCTTCCAGGTGTCTTATTAACTAATAATGGAGCCAATACTCCTTTGTTTACTTATTCAGTTGTTTTTGGAGAAATTGATATATTTGCTTGGTACTTGGGAGAAGAAGGTGCGTTGTCATATGTTACAGAGACAGGGCATATCGCTGAATTATATTTTACTGCACTTAATAGTGGCGAAACACTTGTAGAATACGATACAACGCAGTGTGAGTTAGTTACNCCTTTAGATGAAACAATTTCTATTCGTGGGATCAGAAACGCTACTGTNACTATCCAATGAAATTTAGAATTAAAAAAAATATTTTCTTTTTAATTATAGTATGTTTTCCATTTAGTATTATATATAGTACTGATACTGACCCTGGAGATTTTGTTATAGTTAATGGAACAACTACTTATGAANCTCTTCCATTTATTGAAACATTTTCTGNGGGATCGGGAACAANTTTCGATAAATGGGTATCNGCACAATGGTCTAGCNNTGGAAGNGCTAGTGATGATTATGATTGCGNAGATGGGTCTAGTTGTGGAAATGATGATCAATATTATTCATCTTTAACTCCTCCAGATTCATTTTCTTTAACATGTAATCCTTCCGATAATACATACCCTTATTGTTCCGATGTAGACGTTTGGAAAAAACATTCAAGTGCACCAAATTGGACTTCTGCTCCTGTGGCTAGATTTAAGTATTCACACACAAGAGATTACTCAACGTCAATGTACTCCCCATTAATCAATATTTCTGAATTTTCTGATATGAAAATATCATTTGATATGTATTTTGATGCTTGGGAGAGCACATCAACAAATGAATACCTTGAAGTTGAGTATTGNACTGGTTCAGGATGGGAAAATGCCTTAACATTTCTTGCTGATGCGTCTTTGGGGGCAGTAGATATNCCNTGGGGNANNAATAGTTTTTTCTTAACTGGNTTAAGGGATTTAGATACATTGCAGATTCGTTTCCGAACACATGGGACTTNTTCTTATAATATTAACTNCTGGTATCTTGATAATGTTAANATTTATGGTGCTCCAGTATTTAATACTGTAAATATTNNNGGTCCTATNGATAATCCAACTGGTGCAGTAAATAATGATCAGGTAACCTTATCCATGACTTCTAATACTGATTTAATTGCCCCACCTACAGTGATAATGAATGGAGAAGTTGTTACCAGCACAGGAAGTGGAGCAGACTACTCTGCAACCAAAACAATTTCTGTAAATGATGCCGAGGGCCCAGTATTATATTCAATTGACTTTATTAGTTTAGATAATATCCCAGGTCAAACAGTAACACAAACTACTAATAGTTCAAAAGTTATTGTCGATCGCATTGGTCCAAGAGCATATAATACTGGCCATATATTTCCTAGAGGGGGAGAGCCTTGGACAAGAGATCAGGTGTGGAATAGTATCAATACGAATCTAGAAGTCTATGTAACATTACCCCCAGATACTGCTATTTCAGATTTTAATGTGTTAAATGGATGGAGTAGATTTTATAATGATAATTCAACCAGCGTTACAAGTCATGGAACAAATGGTTTACAATTAAACACATTAACACTTGAGGTATGGGCTAAAGTGCAATCTGCAGATACATATGATGGAATGATATCGTATGGGCAAGCGGTTGCTGGCAACGAATCTGGATATGGTTTTGTATATTTTAATGGAATGTGGAGGTTTTTTCTTGTAACGGATAGTTCTCCTCAAGATCAGTGGGAGTCAAATCCTGCAACAAGTATTCAGACTGGAGTATGGACTCATTTAGCTGGTACATATGATGGATCAGAAATCAAGATTTATAAAGATGGAGTGTTAGTTAATACAGCTAATCGGACGGGGAATGTAGATTATGATCATGTTTCAGGTTCAGAGTTTTTTATTGGTAAGTTCAAAAACGATGCAAATTTTAATTATTTCAATGGTCAGGTTTGTGATGTCAGATTATGGAACTATGCACGAAGTCAATCGGAAATAGCAGGATTTCGTTCTTGGACACTGAATGGTAATGAGACTGGTTTAGTCAGCTACTGGAAAATGGGAGAGGGGACGGGANCTGTCTTAAATGATGCAACTGGAAACAGTAATGGTACATGCGATGCGACAGGATGGGTTAATAATGCCCCTACAACATTGATTAATCCAACTCTTTTAGATCCAATTTATGATCCCAATGCTTTATTAGGAGCGAATGTAAAAATGAGCATTAGTATTAATGATGGTGCATATATTGATTTTGGTGAGAATCATACTATTACTAGCAATGACTTAGTGGATTCAATGAGCACGATTACTAGTGCAGATTTTTTAGAAAATGTTCCTGGNTTTATAGAGACTGCACGTTTAAAAATAAAAACAAAATTAATTGATAATGCAGGAAATGAAACAATAGGTTCTCGTTCTGTTGATACTTTACTTGTTAAACAAGTGTTAAATAGTGCAAATCCAATAGAAATTTCATCTAGTAATTCCGATTCAGAATATGCAAAAATTGGCGAAACAGTTACTGTATCTTTCACTACATCAGAAGCTGTGCTTACTCCAACGGCAACTATACAAGCAAATGATGCTACTATTACCAATATAGCTGGAAATGAGTATACTGCGGCCTATACATTTGCTGGTGGCGAGACAAATGGCCCAGTTGTGTTTTCCATACCATATCATGATACATTTGGTAATCCTGATACACTTATTAATGTTACAAACACTTCAACTGTAATATATGATGATGTGATTCCAAGTTTATTTATTACTACTTATTCTAACAATAATAATAATGGTTATGCGAAATTAGGCGATAGTGTTTTTGTTAAACTCGAGTCAAATGAAAAGCTTCGAGATGCTTCAGTCAACGGTACAATTTTAAATAAATTTCCTTCCATAATAAGCAGTAATAATGATTCTACATTTATTGGTGGTATTGAAATTGATAGTGGTGATCAGGAAGGAACGATAAGTTTTTCATTTAACTATGCGGATTTTGCTGGTAATCAAGATACAAGAACGACAACTGATAATAGTTCTAGTGTGATTTGTGATAAGACCAATCCTTCAGCGTTTACTACTGGATTGGTGGTGCCGACAGGAGGTACAGTTGCTCGACGTTTTTGGAATAGTACGAATACTGGACTAAGTATTGCTATTCCTATTGATAATGATCCCACTCTAATAGAAGGAATTGCGCATCCGTATGTTAATTTTACTGCACCACCTTCACGTCAATTATATCCACCAGCTTATAATATTGAAGCGAATCATAGTGGGACAGATTATACAATAACTTTTCCAGACTCCGTTTTTGAAGGATTAACTGGTTTTGCTGAAAATGCATCTGTTGAAATTTATAGTATTATGTGGGATGCACCAGGTAATTCTACAACGGGTGATACCAGTGCTTCAATTTTAAAAATCGATCAAACAGTACCCACATTGATAGGAAAAACTATTTTTTCCACGAATAATGANCCNACNAGAGCNATNCTNGGTGATACAGTTTANNTTCAATTTACCGGACAATTAGAGGGNATNGATACTGTNTCAGGTACNATTGGAGGGCAGTCGTTTGATGGATATGAGCATATTAATGGTTTTTCTTCAAGAGTTTTTAGAAGAATGACAGGCGCAGAGACGGAAGGTGTATTGCCATTTATCTTAGCTGCGGGTGATACAGCCAGAAATATCAGTTCAAATTATACGTCAGTTGATGATGGAAGCAGTGTTGATTTTAGCGCCGCAGGGCCTGAAGTCTTATTATCAACAATTAAATCTAATAGTAGCTATGGTGACACATTGGCTAGACCAGGNGANTCAATTATTGTNGAANTAAGAACAGATATGCCCATTAATTTNACCAGCTCTGAGATTAATTCTAGAANNGCNNCAGATGANNCNCCNNCNAATAATCGNTATNTATACTCACATTATTGCNGANGATGATGATCAAGANGGAATNGNTCCATTTGTTATAGATTATACAGATTTAAANGGNAATGATTATGGAGATATAACGACAACGACNGATACNAGTTATGTNCGATTTGATGGNACTGATCCAGTATTTCCCATGGTATCNATTTCATCAAATGCTGCTGATTCATCCTTAGCAGGTGCGAATGATACGATAATATTGACATTTCGTGTCCATGAGCGTGTTTCTGATTCTTCTGTGACAATATTAAATAATCCAGCAAATTCAATTTCTGCTTTAAATAATAATTATTTTCGAGCGAAGTATGGGTTAACTGGTTCAGAAAGCGAAGGAAGAGTTAGTTTTACAATTAATGCTGTTGATTTAGTTGGAAATAGTTCAAATATTGATAGTACTTCCAATAATTCATATGTTCTATTTGATCAGACTCCTCCAGCAAGTTTTACTGTAGGACAGGTAATTAGTAGTGGTGGTACAGTTGTGAATGGATTTTGGAATAGTACNAACCAAAATATATTAGTCACTGTGCCAATTGATAATGATATTAGTTTGATTGATGGGGCTGTTCAGGTCCTAGTTAGTTTTGATGGTGGNGATACCTTGGAAGTAGGAGATTTGAATACTATTGCAGAATCTAATGTAAATGACACCATCACAATTTCAATTAGTAGGATAGAGTTTATTAATTCTGAAAATTATGCGGAGGGGGCANTTGCTTTGTTTACTGCTCGAATTAATGATTTTGCAGGGNATACTAGAATTGGAGGTGCTAGTGCAAATCAAATAAAAATAGATCAAACGGGACCTATTATNGATAGNATTGCGNTTGAATCAGATAATNTATATTCAAATCAAGGTGCAAAATATGGTGATGATGTNTCNGTNACATTTCNTCCTCAGGAAGAAATTATGNCGCCCTTTGTTCTGATTGCAGGTGACACAGCTGATAATATTACGANAATTGGTGATAATTGGATTGCTACAAGAACAATGCAAGTAACGGATGTTGAAGGAGTTGTATCATTCAATTTCACTCCTTATGATTTAGCGGGCAACCCAGGAGGCGCTAGCACACAATCAACTAATAATTCAAGAGTGATTCTTGATAATTCATCTCCATTTATTAATTATTTGTATGAATGTAGCACTATAGAAGATAAAGACTTTACGCCCAGCACCGATTCCTTACGATTAGGTATGGATGGTGGAGATTTGCTATCTGGTGTATTACGGTTTGGTTTTGCAGTAGGCACTTCACCTGGCGTAGGGAATGTTATACCTTGGGCAGAAACGAATGGTATTGCAGATACTTTACTAGAAGGACTAATGCTACAACCAAATTTTCAATATTTCGCAAGTGCGTATGCTGTTGATTGGGCCGGCAATATTTCTGATACGATTTTGGGGGATGGTTTTGTTGTTGATATTGTTGCTCCTTCTACTGGAAGTATCAATGATGGTTTTGATTCTAGCGATGAACTTGATTGGACTATTGATTCCACTTCATTAGATGTCCGATGGCAAGAGTTCTCTGATAATTTTATTATAGGCAATTATGAGTTAAGCATTCTTGATGAGCCTGACACTTCCAAAGTCTTGGATTGGTTTTTAGTAGATACTCTATCTGACTCTACAACAATTACGAATTTGAGTTTAAAAAAACATATGCAATATTTTGTAGCCATTCGAGCTATAGATATGGCAGGAAATAAATCTGATTCAGTTCGTACAGATGGAATTTATTTTGATAATTTACCAGCTAAGATTGATACAATTACGCCATCTATAAATAATTATCTTGATGTCTTATCAAATGAAAAAATTAGTTTTAAGTTTAACAAAGACTTAACAAAGTTTACATTTAGTTTAAAAAATATTGGTGTTGATACAATCCCTTATGATAGAATTTATTCAGATAGCACTCTTACAATCACTTTAACTGAGCAACTACTTACTGCTGATACTCTTGTATTTTATTTTGATAGTGTGATGAGTCTCAATCGATTGTATATGACGGATTCGATTACAATGTATAGCACTCTTTGGGGTGACTTGGATAGTAACAAAATTTTGGATGTGCTTGATGTAGTACGTTTCAATACCCTCTGGCCAAATCTAGATCTTGCTCCAGTAAACTTTGATCCACCGCATTATGCTCCAGATCTTGATGGTGAAGCAAATTTACGAGATCTTGCAGTTTTTTCTAGAATGTGGAACTGGTATTATAAGACATATATACCAACAAATCTTTTGGAGCCAGGAAATCAAATATTTTTGGATGCGACATATCGTGAAGGACAATTACAGATTGATTTGCCTTCATACACTAGCGCAGGGCAGATAATTTTTACTGATTTAGATAATCAAGTAATGAAATTATCTGAGGCTTCATCAGCATTTAATAATCTTGTTTTTGTAAATGAAGATTCTTTAGCACGTTTAAAAGCATATACTTTTGCATCTTTAGGTGAAAATATAGATTCAGTTTTCTCAATTAACTTAAACTTAAATTCAAAAAAAGATTATCACCAGAATATGCAGGTTAGATTTTATGATAACGCTGGGAAAGAAATACTTCATGGTTCAACTATTCTAAAAATTACACCAATACCTAATCAGTATGCATTAGGACAAAACTATCCGAACCCTTTTAATCCATCAACAACGATCCAGTTTGAATTACCAGAAGAATCTTATACGCAGATAGCAATTTATGATCTATTAGGTAGAGAACTAATTCAACTTGTGAATGAAATATATACCGCCGGTTACCATGAAGTAATATGGAATGGAAAAGATTCATTTGGACGCACAATTCCTTCAGGTATGTATTTATATCGTATGGATACAAATGGTTTTAGCAGTACGCGAAAATTAGTGTTTCTAAAATAGACAAAAAACCATTCAAAAATAATTTCCTTA
>NZXC01000010.1 GCA_002701785.1 Fidelibacterota bacterium | reverse complement strand
CGTTTTTGGAATAGTACGAATACTGGACTAAGTATTGCTATTCCTATTGATAATGACCCCACTCTAATAGAAGGCATTGCGCATCCGTATGTTATTATTAATGAAGCACCTTCACGTCAATTATATCCACCAGCTTATAATATAGAAGCGAATCATATTGGAACAGATTATACAATAACTTTTCCAGACTCCGTTTTTGAAGGATTAACTGGTTTTNCAGCTATACCAATAACTGCATCGGTTGAAATCTATAGTATCATNTCGGATGCTCCAGGTAATTCAACAACTGGAGANATTAGCTCTTCGATCTTGAAGATTGATCANGANCCCCCCNCATTAATAGTAAATANGATTTCTTCCACAAATAATGATCCTACGAGGGCGATCCTTGGCGATACAGTTTATCTTCGATTTACAGGAGTANNAGAGGGCATTGATACTGTGTCAGGTTCTATTGGAGGNCAGTCGTTCGATGGATATGAGTATTTAAATGATNCGATNAACGTATTTAGATCCAGAGTTTGGCGGAAAATGACAGGCGCAGAAACAGAAGGGGTATTACCATTTGTTTTAACTGCAGGTGATACAGCTAGAAATATGAGTTCAAATTATAATTCTGCTGTTGATGGGAGTGTTGATTTCAGTGCTGCAGGTCCAGAAATTTTGTTAACAAATATAAAGTCTAATAGTACTTATGGTGATACTCTGGCAAAGCCGGGTGATTCCATCATTGTGGAATTAAGAACAGATATGCCCATTAATTTGACCAGCTCTGAGATTAATTCTAGAATGGCATCAGATGAATCTCCCGCGAATAATCGTTATNTATATCACATTATTGCCGAGGATGATGATCAAGAAGGAATTNTTCCATTTGTTATAGATTATACAGATTTAAACGGGAATGATTATGGAGATATAACGACAACGACAGATACGAGTTATGTGCGATTTGATGGNACTGATCCAGTATTTCCCATGGTATCAATTTCATCAAATGCTGCTGATTCATCCTTAGCAGGTGCAAATGATACGATAATATTGACATTTCGTATCCATGAGCCTATTTCTAATTCTTCTGTAACGATATTAAATAATCCAGCAAATTCAATTTCTGCTTTAAATAATAATTATTTTCGTGCAAAATATGGAATAAATGGNGCAGAGAGTGAAGGAAGAGTTNNTTTTACNATTAATGCAGTTGATTTAGTTGGAAATAGTTCTAGCATTGATAGTACTTCCAACAACTCATATGTCCTATTTGATCAGACTCCTCCAGCCAGTTTTACTGTAGGACAGGTAATTAGTAGTGGGGGTACCGTAGTAAATGGGTTTTGGAACAGTACCAATCAAAATATATTAGTTACTGTACCTATTGATAATGATATCAGNTTGGTAGATGGTGCGGTACAAGTTCTTGTGAGTTTTGATGGAAGCGATACATTGGAAATAGGAGACCCAAATATTATTACAGAATACAATGTAAATGATACGATTACAATTAGTAGAATAGAATTTATCAATTCTCAATACTATGGAGAGGGATCTTTAGCATTGTTTACTGCACGTATTAATGATTTTGCAGGATATACTAAAATAGGGACTCCNAGTGCGAATCAAATAAAAATAGATCAAACGGGACCTATTATGGATAGTATTGCGGTTGAATCAGATAATCTATATTCAAATCAAGGTGCAAAATATGGTGATGATGTATCGGTTACATTTCATCCTCAGGAAGAAATTATGACGCCCTTTGTCCTGATTGCAGGTGACACAGCTGATAATATTACGAGAATTGGTGATAATTGGATTGCTACAAGAACAATGCAAGTAACGGATGTTGAAGGAGTTGTATCATTCAATTTCACTCCTTATGATTTAGCGGGNAACCCAGGAGGNGCTAGCACACAATCAACTAATAATTCAAGAGTGATTCTTGATAATTCATCTCCATTTATTAATTATTTGTATGAATGTAGCNNCATNGAAGATAAAGACTTTACNCCNAGCACCGATTCCNTNCGATTAGGTATGGANGGTGGAGATTTNCTATCTGGTGTATTACGGTTTGGTTTTGCAGTAGGNACTTCACCTGGNGTNGGGAATGTNATACCTTGGGCAGAAACGAATGGTATTGCAGATACTTTAATAGAAGGACTAACGCTACAACCAAATTTTCAATATTTCGCAAGTGCGTATGCTGTTGATTGGGCCGGCAATATTTCTGATACGATTTTGGGGGATGGTTTTGTTGTTGATATTGTTGCTCCTTCTACTGGAAGTATCAATGATGGTTTTGATTCTAGTGATGAACTTGATTGGACTATTGATTCCACTTCATTAGATGTCCGATGGCAAGAGTTCTCTGATAATTTTATTATAGGNAATTATGAGTTAAGCATTCTTGATGAGCCTGACACTTCCAAAGTCTTGGATTGGTTTTTAGTAGATACTCTATCTGACNCTACAACAATTACGAATTTGAGTTTAAAAAAACATATGCAATATTTTGTTGCAATTCGNGCNATAGATATGGCAGGAAATAAATCCGATTCAGTTCGTACAGATGGAATTTATTTTGATAATTTACCAGCTAAGATTGATACAATTACGCCATCTATAAATAATTATCTTGATGTCTTATCAAATGAAAAAATTAGTTTTAAGTTNAACAAAGACTTAACAAAGTTTACATTTAGTTTAAAAAATATTGGTGTTGATACAATCCCTTATGATAGAATTTATTCAGATAGCACTCTTACAATCACTTTAACTGAGCAACTACTTACTGCTGATACNCTTGTATTTTATTTTGATAGTGTGATGAGTCTCAATCGATTGTATATGACGGATTCGATTACAATGTATAGCACTCTTTGGGGTGACTTGGATAGTAACAAAATTTTGGATGTGCTTGATGTAGTACGTTTCAATACTCTCTGGCCAAATATAGATCTTGCTCCAGTAAATTTTGATCCACCNCATTATGATCCAGATCTNGATGGGGAAGNAAATTTACGAGATCTTGCAGTNTTTTCTCGAATGTGGAACTGGTATTATAAGACATATATACCAACAAATCTTTTGGAGCCAGGAAATCAAATATTTTTGGATGCGACATATCGTGATGGACAATTACAGATTGATTTGCCTTCATACACTAGTGCAGGGCAGATAATATTTACTGATTTAGATAATCAAGTAATGAATCTGTCTAACGCTTCCTTATCATTTAATAATCTTGTATTTGTAAATGAAGATACTTTGGCTCGAATAAAAGCATATACTTTTGCATCTTTAGGTGAAAATATAGATTCAGTTTTCTCTATTAACTTAAACTTAAATTCAAAGAAAGATTATCACCAGAATATGCAGGTAAGATTTTATGATAACGATGGGAAAGAAATACTTCATGGGTCAACTATTCTAAAAATTACACCAATACCTAATCAGTATGCATTAAGTCAAAACTATCCAAACCCTTTTAACCCATCAACGACGATCCAGTTTGAATTACCAGAAGAATCTTTTACGCAGATAGCAATTTATGATCTATTAGGTAGAGAACTAATTCAACTTGTGAATGAAATATATACTGCTGGTTACCATAAAGTAATATGGAATGGAAAAGATTCATTTGGACGCACAATTCCTTCAGGCATGTATTTATATCGTATGGATACAAATGGTTTTAGTAGTACACGAAAATTAGTGTTTCTAAAATAGACAAAAAACCATTCAAAAATAATTTCCTTAATATAAATTGTATTATCTCTTTTATAGAGATTTTTGGAGGATGCTATAAACAATTAAATATTTAAGGAATTCTAGAAATGTCAGATAATCTATTTTCTCCTAACAAAGAATTTTCAGATAATGCATATATTAATTCTATTGGTCAATACCAAGATTTATATAAAAAATCTATATTAGACCCAGATACTTTTTGGGCTGAAATTGCAGATCGAATTACCTGGTTTAAAAAATGGGATCAAGTCCGGGAGTATGATTTTATAAAGGGATCAATTAAGTGGTTTGATGGTGCAAAGCTCAACGTTAGTTATAATTGTTTAGACCGTCATGTTGAAAATGGATTTGGTGATCAAACTGCTATCATTTGGGAAGGTAATGACCCTGAAGAAGACCAGAATTTTACTTATAATGAATTACTTTTTGAGGTGAAAAAATTTGCTAATGTTTTAAAAAGCATTGGAGTAGAAAAGGGTGATAGGGTTTGTCTTTATATGCAAATGGTGCCTCAATTACCTATTGCGATGCTCGCATGCGCAAGGATAGGGGCAGTACATTCCGTTGTATTTGGCGCATTTAGTCCTGAATCGCTTAGAGATCGGATTAATGATTCTTCCTGTAAAGTATTGATTACACAAGACACAGGAGTCCGTGGAACCAAACAGAATATTCCAATGAAGGAAAATGCTGATCAAGCGGTATCTGAAACACTTTCTATTCAACATGTAATCGTTGTTCAAAGAACAGGTGTTGATGTAAATATGCAAAGTGATCGTGATTTATGGTGGCACGAAATGATGGAAAACGCCGATTTAGAATGCACTCCCGAAGAAATGAATGCAGAAGACCCTCTTTTTATCTTGTATACGTCTGGTTCAACTGGGAAACCAAAAGGTGTAATGCATACAACTGGCGGATACCTTGTTTATACTTCATTTACGCATGAAAAAATATTTGATTATAAACCGGGTGATATTTATTGGTGTACGGCCGATATTGGATGGATCACAGGTCATTCATACATTGTATATGGTCCTCTAGCAAATCGAGCAGTAAGCATAATGTTTGAAGGTGTTCCTAATTATCCGGACTTTGGAAGGTTTTGGGATGTAGTTGATAAACACAAAGTAAAACAGTTTTATACAGCTCCAACTGCACTACGAGCATTAATGAAAGAGGGCGATGATTATGTAACCACTCGAAATCTATCAAGTTTACAATTATTAGGTACGGTAGGAGAGCCTATTAAGGAGCCTGAATGGATGTGGTATTACAATATTGTAGGAAAAGGGAAATGTCCAATTGTTGATACTTGGTGGCAAACCGAAACAGGTGGAATATTAATTTCTCCGCTTCCAGGTGCAACGCCTACCAAGCCTGGATCAGCAACAAATCCTTTTTTTGGTATAGAGCCTGTTTTACTATCAGATGATGGGAAAGAAATTGAAGGAAATGATGTTCAAGGTCTTTTAGCAATCAAACAATCCTGGCCAGGTCAAATGAGAACGGTTTATGGTGATCACCAACGATTTATTGATACATATTTTTCACAAGTACCTGGTTATTATTTCACTGGTGATGGTGCACGTAGAGATAAGGATGGATATTATTGGATCACTGGGAGAGTAGATGATGTGCTCAATATTTCTGGTCATCGAATTGGTACTGCAGAGGTTGAAGGTGCTATTGGAAAAGCTACTGGTGTTGCAGAAGCTGCTGTAGTTGGCTTTCCTCATGAAATAAAAGGCCAAGGGATTTATGCATTTGTAACATTAATGACAGGTACAGTACAGANTTCCGAAGTAAATCAAGGAATCTTGGATAGTGTAACTAAAATTATTGGTCCTCATGCAAAACCGGATAAAATACAATACACACCCGCTTTACCAAAAACCCGTTCTGGAAAGATTATGCGACGAATTTTAAGAAAGATAGCAGAAGGAGATATGGAAAATTTGGGTGATACATCAACACTTGCAGATCCTAGTGTTGTTGAAGAGCTTATTATAGGAAAAAAATAAATTTAACTTATTAGACAGGAGATTATATGGCACATTTAAAAACAGTTTCAGCCACAACAAAAAATTGGTCTGAATTACCATCAGATGTGATAGCTGTTGGTGTATTTTCCAAAGGAGAATTATCCCCAATGGCAAAAGATGTTGATAAAACTTTAGGAGGGCAGTTGCAAATTGCCGTTAAAAATGGGGACATGACTGGTCGTACAGGTGAATCAATGATTTTTTATAGTGAGAAACATCGCTTATTAGCAGTTGGATTAGGAGAAAAGAAAAACTTGGATTTAGAGCAGATTAGACGTGCAAGTGGAACAGCAGTCAAAACGGCCATAAGAAATAAACTTGCTAATATATTTATGGAAGAATTTGCACAAGATAAAGATGGAGCAGCTCAGGCACAAGCAGAGGGCATCATTTTAGCTTCTTACCAATTTCTTGATTATAAAACGATGAACAAACAAAATAATTTTATTTTGAAGAAGGTTACTGTTCGGACGTGGGATAGATCTGGTTTAAAGAAAGGTTCNTTGATAGCGAATGCTGTTTGTTTTGCAAGAGATCTTGGAAATCACCCAGGGAATGTTGCTACTCCAACAAAATTAGCACAAGAAGCTCGAAAAATTGGAAAACGTGGAAAGATGCGAGTACGTGTTTTTGATCGCGCAAAAATTATNAAAATGGGTATGGGGGGACTTGCCGGTGTTGCAGCAGGAACGGATGAGCCTCCCAAATTTATTTTAATGGAATATTGGGGTACAAAGAAGACAGAGAAGCCCAAAGTTCTTGTTGGTAAAGGTCTTACTTTTGATTCTGGAGGGATTTCTATAAAGCCAGCAGCTAAAATGGATGAAATGAAATTCGATATGTGCGGTTCTGCCGTAGTTTTAGGAGCAATGCATGCTATTGCAGATTTAAAACCTAAAGTTAATGTAGTTGGGATAGTCCCTTCAACAGAAAATCTAAATGGAGCAAAAGCGTATAAGCCTGGAGATATCTTAAAAGCATATAATGGTAAAACGATTGAAGTGTTAAATACGGATGCGGAAGGACGATTAATCTTAGCAGATGCTTTATCCTATGCAAGTAAACACTATAAACCTGAATATATCCTTGATTTTGCAACACTAACCGGAGCAGTTGTTGTTGCTCTTGGATATGTAGCCACAGGTATTATGGGTACCGATGATACGCTAATTAAAAAAGTTAAATCTTCTTCCAATTCAACAGCAGAGAGAGTTTGGGAACTTCCACTTTGGAAAGAATATTGTCATCAAATTAGATCAAAGATTGCAGATGTGAAAAACATTGGAGCTCCGATGCAGGCTGGTACTATTGCTGCAGGGGCTTTCTTGAAGGAATTTGTTAAGGATGGAATTCCATGGTGTCATTTTGATATTGCTGGAACTGCATGGAATGATTCTGAAACAGATAATGGAGGTAAAGTAAGAGAAAAACCGTACACTCCAAAGGAAGGANCCTCAGGCAATATAATTAGATTAGTATTAGATCTAATTGAGGCATGATTATCTTTTTTGAATAAAGTTGCAATCATAACCGCTGCTAGTAAGGGAATGGGCGCTGCATGCGCTCATGCGCTTACTAAAGAAAAATATAATCTAGTTTTAATGTCNAGAACNGANAGCGTNCTAGANCTTGCTANNNANTTNGNTGCGATTGGAATGGTTGGTAGTGTTACAGTGCANNNTGATCTGAGTAAAGTTGTGGATCTNGCAATGGATACATATGGTCAAATAGATGCAATAGTAAATAATACTGGACATCCTCCCAAAGGGGATCTTTTAAAAATTACCGATTCCGAATGGAAAGATGCCTTTGATCTATTATTATTGAATNTAGTGCGTATGTCAAGATTAGCAGTCCCTATTATGAAAAAAAATGGTGGGTCAATAGTAAATATATCATCATATAGTGCGAAGGATCCTAATGTGTTATTTCCAACATCATCAACAATTCGAGCAGGACTTTCAGCTTTTGTTAAATTATTTGCCGATCAATATGCAAAATATGGTATACGTATGAATAATGTATTACCAGGATTTATTGATAGTTTCGATGTTAGTGATGAAATTCGTTCAATGATCCCAACGAAACGAGAAGGAAGGGTCAGTGAAATAGCAAACACAGTGGTTTTTTTATTATCAGATGAATCAAGTTATGTTAATGGACAAAATATTCGTGTAGATGGCGGATTAGGACGGTCGATATAATCTTTTTATTAAAGATAAATGTTATAGTAAATGCAAACAAAATTTTACCGTATTTTTAACCATGGAATTTTTTAGCGGTATTGTACTTTTTCTGATTGGGTTTGCTGTTGGATCAACAATCGTCTGGTTCATGCGCCAAAAAGAATTGGATTCTTCTCAAGTAAGAGAGGATGGCCTAAAAGAGATTTTTGGCAATATATCACGAAAAGCGTTAGATCAGAATATCGAAACATTCTTGAAACTGGCTGAAAGCAAGTTTGGTGAANTATTGAAATCTTCTGATGTGCAACTGGATGAAAAGAAGAAGCTCATTGACGTCAGTATCAAGGANATGAAAAATCAGTTGGAAGGACTTGGTAANCAAACCTCTGAACTGAAAGGCCAGATGGAAGCTTCTCAAAAAGGTATTACTGAATTATCAGACACAACCTCACAATTAAGACAAATTCTTTCTAGTTCCCAAGCCCGGGGTCAATGGGGCGAACGAATGGTGGAAGATATATTGAATTTTATCGGCCTTGTGGAAGGTGTTAATTATGCCAAACAGATCCAGGAAGGTGGAGATCGACCAGACTTCACATTTTATTTGCCCAAGGATAAACATATAAATATGGATGTAAAGTTTCCTCTTAGTCATTATGAGAGNTTTCTTGCTGCTGAAAATGAATATGATCAGAAAAGTGAAAAGAAAGCCTTTCTCTCCGACGTACGTAATCATGTCAAAGAAATTGCTAAACGTAATTATATCAACCCACAAGCGGGTACAGTTGATTATGTGTTGATGTTTATTCCCAATGAAAGTATNTATTCATTNCTAAACCAGGAGGANAAGGAACTAATNGATTTNTCCCTATCCAAAAGGATCCTACTTTGTTCACCNATNACNNTATATGCTATCCTNTCCTTGATNCGGCAGGCAGTNTCNAACTTTTCCTTAGAGNAAAGAGCAGGGGATATGCAGGCTATGGTAAGNGCTTTNAAAGANCAATGGGAAAAATTTGTAGAAAAGTTAAATNCGCTTGGTAANAGTATTGGNACAATACAAAAACATTATGATGATTTAAGTGGCCCAAGAGTACGNCAATTAGAGAAACCAATGGATAANATTATTGATTTAGAATTGAAGANTAGCGATAATGACCAGATAGAGAATGATGCAGCATGAAGAAATACTTAGTTATTATTTTTTTTGTATTTTTTAAATGTGTAGGTCCACCAGAGCCAGAAGATGGCCTTATTGATAACTTGCCTTCCATTATTAACACATCAGATGTTTTTAGTTTTTCTCTAAGAGGTGACAAGTATGATTTTAATGAATCATATGATCTTTCATTTCTTTTAGATTCCAATTCTGTTTTATCAACAACATTAATTATTAATGAATTTTCAGGAAATGATACCACATCAATTTTTGTTAATAATAGTTTAGACTCTACACTATATTGGTATTTAGTATTAGGAAATAGTGTGTATACTCGAACTGATACCATGTCAGGGAATCCTTTAAGCTATCCAGAAAAAATCAATGCTGTAGGTATGCAATTTAATGGTGTGGTCCATTTTCAAATCATTAAACAATAATTTCAACTAAAATAGTAGCCTTGGAATTTCAATTAAATACAGGAGATTTATATGCTATCCTAACGTCTTTTTGTTGGGCAACAGGAGTAATCTTGTTCCAAGTCTCAGGACGAATACTTGGGAGCATGCATATAAATGTTATCAAAAATACTATTGGCGTAATTGGATTTATTTTATTCCTAATTATTCAAGGAAATAGATTTCCAATTTTTACTTACGATGAAATGGCAATTCTTACAATTAGCGCAGTCTTGGGCGTTGCAATTGGAGATTATTTTTATTTATCTGCATTGCGAAATCTTGGAGCTGGGTTGAATGCGATTNTTGGNACAACATTTTCACTTTCAATTTTNATTCTATCATATCTCATGTTTGGAGAGGTCATTGCTTTANGAGGGTATTTTGGTGGGATATTAGTAATAAGTGGCATAGTAATTGCAACTATTGAATTACCGAAAAACAAAAGTAGAAAAGAAATAACTCAAGGAATAATCTTTGGACTTATNGCTCAGGTACTTACCGCATTTTCTGTATTAATGATAAAACCAGTGATGGCAGTACATCCAGTGGTCCCAATTGCCTTAATTCGATTTGGCATTGGAACCCTTTTAGGAATCATATTTTTGTATTATACGGAAGGGGGTAGTGATCTGATTAAGACATATCAAAAAGGATTTAGTTATATGCCTTTGGTACTGGGAGCATTTTTTGGGACTTTTCTTTCCGTAATTTTTTGGCTTGCTGGTTATAAATATACTTTAGCAGGTCGTGCAGCTATTTATAATCAATTATCAACAATACTAATTATTTTAATGGCTGCTTTATTTTTGAAAGAGAAAATGAATAAAAGGAAGTGGGTTGCTGTTTGTTGTGCATTATCTGGTGCTATCTTAGTAAGTACTTCATAACGAAAGAATGCAACTCTGATCTAATCTTCCTCCCAGGCTGGGCATAAGAACTGCCTGTAATCACAATTTTGACAATTAAAGTCTCCTGGCTTAGTTTGGAATTCATTTTTCCTTATTCCTTCGGCTACTTTAGAAACTTTTTCTAATTCTTTACTTAAATCATCAGATGTAAACGTATGGCTTTCAAGAGGATCTTCATAATGACGCAAAAAATGAAGAATTGTAGTACCAGGATTACCTTTCACGTCTTCAACGGCATCCCTCTTAAGCGCTTCCGTATATAGAGCGAGTTGAAGATTGCCTTTTGCCTTTTCTTTATTTTTACTAGTCTTATAATCAATTACAGATAAAGAATTGCCTTCCTGATCAATACGATCGATTTTACCCGATATTACCACTTGCAATTCATCAATAGTGAAGTTGAACATTTTTTCCCGAGCAACAACTATAGAAGGATGTTCTTTATTATAATTAAAATATGCTTCGACCAGCTCTATAGCTTGTTTTTTAAACTCTTCTTCGCGTAATAAATATTCAAATGCATCTTTCCTCCAATGTTTATCTAACAAATCCATCATTTGTTTAAGACTTTGGTTACCCTTACCATGAAATTCATCTAAGACATTATGGATAATTATTCCAAATTCCATTGTTGCACGTGTTTTTCTTTCAGGAACTTTATCAATATGTTTAAGACGATATTTATATGGACAACTTTCATAGTCGTTGATACTGCTCGCTGATAATTTTAATAGATATCTTGGATCTAATTTATTTGAGTCTTCTTTTGTTGGGTTTTCATTTAATTTTTTCATCTTAGATAAGACTTCACTGGCATTATCATAATGATTAGCAGCTATTTCGTGACTAAGATCAACAAGTAGTTGTTGTTTTTCTGAATTCAATTCAGGCTGTATTACAGCTTCATCGCTGATTTTCATAATAGAATTCTCCATTATTTTTGGTTCTAAACTATCTAATTCTTTTGTAAAAATAGATTGAGCTTTGGACGGTCCAAATAAATACAACTCATCCTTAGCCCTAGTGCATGCAACATGAAAGATTCTCCGTTCTTCCTGAATATGAAATTCTTCTACAGATATGGGGTTCTCATTAAACCAGTGTTTCCATTTTATAGGTAGTTCATCTATAATTTTTGTTTTATTAAAACGAATAGGAAAACTGCCAGATCTTAAGAAAGGAATAATTACTATAGGAAATTCTAACCCTTTTGATTGATGCGCTGTTAAGATTTGTACTGCAGCATTTTTATTATATTCTTCTGGTTGGGCCGCTTCAATATTCATATTTCTTTGTAGAATATTCATATATTGTAGCCAGCTTTTTAAAGTAGGATTTTCTTCTATCGCATTAAATCGTTCAGCAATTAACATTAATTTCGCCATATTTGCCAAGTTTAGACGTTGTTTATATCGATAATTCTTTCGCAAATGTTGAATTTCAGGTGCGTCTTTTAAATGTTTTAGAATATCCCAAATTATTTCATCAGGACCTTGTTTCTTCTTATAAGATCTTAACATTTTTTCTCTTGTAGATAAGACCCATAAAATATCTGGAAATTTTATTGATAATTTTTCTAATGCATTTAATCGCTCATCTATGGATGTTTTGTTAAGNTCACTATAGAATTTTGATGTCCATTCATAACCCATTTTGTCTTTCAAAATTCGGAATAAAGCTGCTTCAGATCTTTCATCAGCAATAACTAAATGACCCCAAGCCAACACATCTTTTACAATAGGAACATTGAAAAATTTCTCAATATGAATATCTACTGGTATTGCTGATTTTTGTAAAACAGAAGCAAGGTTTTTTATATGGCCCCATGATCTACATATAATAGCTATATCTCCAAATACACGATTATTCNTTTCTACCATATCATGTATTAATTGNGGNATCTGATTCATGCTCTCTTTAGANTCAGAAANATACCATTTAGGCTTNGGCCCANTTTTTGGAAGTTNTTTAGGNCGAATAAGTGATTTTTCTTCTCTTTGAGTGTTGTNTTTTATTGATGCATTTGCTAANTCAAGTATCTCACTGGATGAGCGATAGTTTTCAACTAGCTTTACCATTTTATAATTGGGAAAAGAAGAATATCTTTTTTCAAAATCTTTAATATTGTAATAATTAGCTCCCCGAAAACTATATATACATTGGTCCTCATCCCCAACGACCGTAATGCTTGGTTTATGACCTGCAATAAAATTTATTATTTTGTTAAGTGCGTAATTATTATCCTGGTACTCATCAATAAAAATATGTTTATATTTTTTTCTNGTATTATTTAATACTGTAGAACTGGAATTAAGCATATTCCAACAGTCAAGAATCATGTCACCATAATCTACAACTCCCATTTTANTNTTTTCTTTCTGAAAATAATCGAAAATCTTTATTAAATCNGAAAGTTGATTTATACAATCAACGTAATCGCAATCTTTATGCATATTTGGAAAAAGTTCATGGAAATTATTTTCAAGAATATTTGTTGATTGATAAAGATCATTTAGTTGATCAGGTGTAAGTAGTTCATCACGTATACGATCAATAAATGGTATAAAAGATTTTGTAATAGCAGTATATGGAGATGCTAGAAAAGAAGAGGAGCTAATAAATTTTAATTCATCAAAATGATTAATAAAAAAGTATATAATATCATCTTTTTGCCAAAGAATTTTTTCTGCATTAGGACTAATATTTTGCTCGCGCACTAATGCATTACAAAAACCATGGAATGTACTAATGGTGATTTTATCTGCTGAACTACCAATTAATTCTTTAATTCTTCTTGTTATTTCTGATGTGGTTTTATCTGTAAAAGTAAGAAGTATAATATTTTCTGGTGGAACATCTTCCTTTTGAACTAAATAGAGTATGCGGTTAAGTAATGTTGTAGTTTTTCCAGTTCCTGCTCCAGCAAGGATCATTAATGGAGATGGTTTGTGTAAAATAGCTTCTTTTTGAGCTATATTTGGATTAAATGAAACAGCGCTTGATTCCATATATAAAATTAGACATGAATCTGGTTAATATCAGTGAACAAGTTTCGTATTTTATTATTTAACCTTTAATGATTATTAGCGTCTAAAATGGTGACNATGAATGAAAAAGGATCGAGAACTAATACAAGAATTTCAAAATGGAGATGAAGAGGCATTTAATGAACTTGTTCGTAGATATTTAGATTTAGTTCATGGATTTTTTCAAAAAATTACTNATGATGAAATGGAAGCAGAGGATTTGGCTCAAAATGTATTTATTAAATTATTTAAATCACTTAAGAAGTTTCGTTTTGAATCAGAATTCAATACTTATTTATATCGCGTGAACGCAAATACTGCAAATACCTACTTTAAAAGAAATAAATGGAGGAACATTCTACATCTGGACCAAGCAGATGAGCCATCATACGTGGATAATCAGCAGGATAGAGAATGGAAGAAAGAAGAGTTATGGAATGCCATTAGTAAATTGCCAAAAAAACAACGATTAGTAGTTATGATGAGAATTTCAGAAATGCTTCCTTTTAANGATATTGGAAATATTCTTCATATGTCTGAAGGCACAGCTAAAGTTAATTTTCACCATGGTATCAAACGTATAAAAGTATTATTAGGTATAGTTNAATGAATTTTGAATCAAAAATTCNACAAACNATATCTGNTTCAGATAGAACTNTCGATAAAGAAAAATTTATTAATAATCTAACTGAAGCCAGGTACAAGCAGAAATTAAAGCGTAGTCAGGCTATTTCAGGCATTTTAGCTATATGTTTGATTATTATTGTTGGTATAGCTAGTTATGTTGAGCTAGATCAAGGTGCAATTTATTTGGGAGGAAATTTTTATTTTAGTGATAGCAATATTTCTAATTCAGATTTTGATGAATATAATTTAAATAATGATTATTATATAGATGATCTAGCTATTTATATAATTGAAGAGGAAGACGATATTTGGACAGCTTTTTCATTTTTAGATGAAATAGAATATGATAATTTTATTAACTATATGGAGGAAGAGTCATGAGAATAACTAACTTTTTTATAATAAGCGTCATGATAAGTGGTGTTTTATTCGCCCAGCCTGGTCNTTGGGATAAGGAAGATGAAGATCGAGGAAGAATGGAGATGTATGCAATCTGGAAGCTTACAGAAACTCTTAATCTTAATGAGAAGCAAGCGGAGGTTTTTTTTCCAAAACTAAACGCTCATAAAGATAAAATGAGAGGTATTCAAAGGGATAGAAGGGGGAATTGGAAAGATATTGTGTCTAAGGCTAAAAAAGGAGAAGCAATTAGCGATAATGAATTACAAGAAGTTTTAAATAAAGACAAGTCCATAGAGAAAAAAGCTATTTCTGAAAAAGAGAAGTTTTCTAAGGGGCTCAATGATGTCCTTAATAATGANCAGATTGTACTATATCATGTTTTTGGTAGAGAAATGCTGGGAGAAGCTAAAGAAAGGATGCGAGATCAGCGTAAGCGCGGAAAGAATATGGGCGGATTTAAAGGGAAACGTAAACGATGGTAAAAATTTGAATATCAGTAATTATTNAATGCCCGATAATNATCGGGCATTTTTGTTGTTTGTCGAAAACAATTATTTNTAGATAACTTCNATTCCATTATNAATTNAAAAACGTATGAAAAAAATATATAATTTTAGTGCTGGCCCNGGAACNCTCCCTCAAGATGCGNTAGATGCTNCTTCTCANGCAGTGTTAGATTATGAGAACAATGGGATGAGCATTCTTGAGATGAGCCATCGATCACAACCAATCGTTGATTTAATGAACAATACTACNGANTTAGCTAGGGAGNTATTATCAGTTCCAGATAATTTTCATATTTTATGGNTGCAAGGAGGAGCTTCTACACANTTTTCCATGATTCCGATGAATTTACTTTCTAATGATCAAACAGCCGATTATACAGATACTGGNTTNTGGGCANCAAAGGCTATTAATGAGGCAAAAGAATTTNGCAAAGTAAACGTTGTTTCTTCTACTAAAGAAAGTATATATAATCATATATATAAGGATTTATATCAAAAACCTAATGCTACTTATTTACATATCACAAGTAACAATACTATCTATGGAACGCAGTGGAAGTCATTTCCAAATACATTGAATCCTGAAGGATATATTGTTGCGGACATGTCATCGGATATATTTAGTAGAAAAATTGATTTTAACTCATTTGGGTTAATCTATGCAAGTGCTCAAAAAAATATGGGTCCTGCTGGGGTAACGATGGTAATTATTCGGGATAATATTATTGGTAAAATTAATCGTCATATTCCTACTATGCTTGACTATAATACGCATATTAATAAAAAATCAGCATTTAATACTCCTCCCGTATCAGCAATATTTGTTGTTAATAAAACCTTAAGTTGGTTAAAGGGATTAGGGGGCGTAGCTATGATAGAAAATATAAATAAAATTAAGGCAGAAAAATTATATCGGGAGATAGATAGAAATTCTATTTTTAAATGTCCTGTTTATAAAGAAGATAGATCTCAAATGAATGCACCATTCATTTTCATTGAGAATGGAGACGAAAAAGAATTTTTAGGATTTTGTGCTGATAGAGGTTTAATGGCTCTAAAAGGTCATAGGTCGGTCGGCGGTTTTCGTGCTTCGATTTATAATGCAATGCCTTTGGAGGGGATAGATGCGTTGGTTGCAGCTATGCANGNTTATGAATCACTNCATTCTAAATAAATTATTNAAATAGTTTATCGAGTTTTGGTTTAATAATAACTCTGCAATATGGCTGATCCATATTGTTATTATAGTAATTATTATGATAATCTTCTGCAGGCCAGAATTTATCCAGTTTAGTGATTTCCGTAACAACAGGATTTAAAAANACATTAGAATTNTCAACCTTATTCTTAGATTCTTTAGCTATTNTTTTTTGTTCATTATTATGGTAAAAAANAGCTGATCTATATTGAGTGCCAATATCATTNCCTTGTTTATTACGTGTAGTTGGATCATGAGATTTCCAAAACATATTCAAAAGATCATTAAACGTAATTATCNNTGTGTCAAAAGTTATCTGAGCAACTTCAGCNTGACCTGTCGTTCCAGTNCATATTTCTCTGTAAGTGGGGTTNTTTTTATGTCCACCAGAATAACCGGGAATAACATCAACAACACCGTNTAACCGTTCAAATACTGCTTCAACGCACCAAAAACATCCAGCGCCAAANGTTGCTTTTTGTATTTCTTTCATTGATTTTTCTCCATATANAATAGAAAGGAATAAACTAAATATTAATATTANATTATTTCTCATTTAAGGTGTATAATCATNTTATTACAACTAGTAAATATACCAATTAATATAATTATTCAATTGATATTGGTTTAACTGATTTGTATTGTAATTTCGCAAAATTAAAAACAGTAAATTTGATATAAGATGTTAACNATAAGTGTTTTAAAAGAATCTGTTGANGGNGAGAAAAGAGTTGCCTTAGTGCCAGAGAGNGTTAAACGACTGGCTAAACAAGGCGTTTCGATTCTTGTTCAAGAAGGAGNTGGAGTTGAAGCTGGTTTTAAACCGAGTGATTATGAAGCAGCAGGTGCNGCTATAATNTCTGATTATAATGAATTANTNAGTGANGGGAATNTATTTTTAAAAATACAAGTTGTTTGTCTTCAAGATGGGATGTTAGAACTTGTAGATCCTATTAAAAAAGGATCTGTTATAATAGGATTCATGAGTCCTTTTAAATATATCCATAACATTCAATCTCTTGCTGATAGAGAACTNTCTTCATTCTCAATGGAACTAGTTCCCCGNATTTCACGCGCACANCGTATGGATGCATTNAGCGCNATGAGTTCTGCGGCTGGTTATAAAGCAGTNTTGTTAGCTGCAAGNACTTTAAACAAATTTTTTCCTTTAATGATGACTGCNGCAGGAACGATTTCCCCAGCAAACGTACTCNTNATAGGCGCAGGTGTGGCAGGGTTGCAAGCGATTGCAACTGCAAAAAGGCTTGGAGCTAGAGTGAAGGCTTTTGATACAAGACCTATTGTAAAAGAACAAGTTGAGAGNNTAGGTGCAGAATTCGTTTCTTTGGAAACAAGTGATGAAGCTCAAACAAGTGGTGGNTATGCNGAAGAAATGTCTGAAGATTTTTATCAGCANGAGCATGCAATTCTTGGCGAGCATCTACCAACAACTGATGCTGTTATNACAACTGCACAAATTTTTGGTAAGAGGGCGCCATTGCTCATTACTGAGGAAATGGTTCAATCGATGCGTTATGGTTCCGTTATTGTAGATCTTGCNGCCGAACAAGGTGGAAATTGTGAACTTAGTGTTCCGGGAAAGGATGTTNAGCGACATGGTGTTAATATNTTNTCTCCTCTNGATTTACCNTCAAGTTTGTCATATCATACAAGTGAAATGTTTAGCAGAAATGTTACAGCATTATTGAGTGAAATGCTCGATGCAGGTGAACTTAATATTGATCTTGATGATGAAGTTGTCTCAGGGACTATTTTAACTCATGAAGGAAAGATTTTGAATCAACATGTTATTGACTTANTAGATAGGGAAAANGAGGAGAAGTGATGTCTGGACAATTATTAATAGAAATTTATGTTTTAGTNCTAGCAGTNTTTGTTGGGTTTGAAGTNATATCAAAAGTACCACCAACACTACATACCCCTCTTATGTCTGGATCAAATGCAATATCAGGGATTACGATAGTAGGTGCAATATTAGCAACTGGATCAATGCCTGGGACTATAAGCGCAACTTTAGGNATGATAGCAATCATTTTGGCTATGATAAATNTAGTTGGAGGNTTTATGGTTACCGGTAGAATGTTAAGAATGTTTAAGAAGTAGGATTGTTTTGCAAGATTTAGTTATACCAATAATTTATCTTNTTTCTGCAGTATTTTTTATCCTTGGTTTAAGACAGCTTTCGCATCCNAGGACAGCTCTTAAAGGAAATAGAACAGCATCTATAGGNATGCTCCTTGCAATTGTTGCTACTCTATTAAATAATCAAATACTTGATTTTCAATCTATATTTATTGCGATCCTAATTGGAAGCGCGATAGGAGCTATTNTAGCAAAACAANTAGAAATGACTTCNATGCCTCAGTTAGTTGCATTATTTAATGGTTTTGGTGGTGCCGCATCATTATTGGTGGCTACTGCAGAGTTTTATCGTGNAGGTGNTTTTCCAATATTTATTTTCTNTACTATCGCACTTAGTATCCTAATTGGTTCTGTAACATTTTCTGGGAGTTTTATTGCGTTTTTAAAATTACAGGGAATTATGAAAGGTGCGCCGATACAGTTTAAAGGTCAACATGCTTTTAATGGATTATTGGTAGTCCTTGTAATTACATCATCAATATATGGTCTATTAAATCCTTTACAGCTCGGCTCTATATTTTTAATAATTATTGGAGTTTCATTGCTATTAGGAATTCTTTTTGTTTTGCCAATTGGTGGAGCAGATATGCCAGTTGTTATTTCTCTATTAAACTCATTTTCTGGGCTTGCTGCGTGTGCTACAGGATTTGTAATTCAAAATGATGCTCTTATTATAAGCGGATCCCTTGTTGGCGCAAGTGGAATAATATTAACTGATATCATGTGTAAAGGCATGAATCGTACAATTTGGAATGTATTATTTGCTGGGGTTGGTTCTACTGATGCTATTACAGATAATCTGCAGGTAGACCCTATGAAATCTATAAAATCATATGAACCTGAAGATACAGTTGTAATTTTTGAAAATGCAAAACAAGTAGTCATTGTACCAGGTTATGGACTTGCTGTTGCGCAAGCCCAACATATGGTTCATGAATTACAAAAATTATTAGAGGGGAAAGGTGTTGTTGTAAAATATGCAATTCATCCTGTTGCTGGGAGAATGCCTGGGCATATGAATGTGTTACTTGCAGAAGCAAATGTTCCCTATGATAGTCTTTATGATCTTGATCAAATTAATCCAGAATTTGAAGAAACTGATGTGACCTTGGTTATTGGCGCAAATGATGTTGTAAACCCGGCTGCTAGACATGATACAAATAGTCCAATTTTTGGTATGCCTATTCTTGATGTGGATAAAAGTCAAACGGTGTTTGTCTTAAAACGTAGCATGAATCCTGGTTTTGCTGGTATTGAAAATGAGTTATTTTATAAAGATAATACGATTATGATTTTTGGTGATGCAAAGGATACTGTATCAAAGCTTGTATCTGAGCTAAAATAGTCCCTCCAAAACTCCCTATTATTCTCTTTTTTTTTGTAAGTAATATTCCTCAATAAAACGTTTTTTTTATATAGAGCATAAATTGCTTTGGGTGATAATTTAATTAAAAAGACTAGTTTTCCATCATTTAGNATTGGTTTTGCTGAGGAAAATTGGGTATAAAATCAATTTCACTGGATTAATAATTAATGGAGAGATTATTCATGAATCGAAACAAGATAAAAAGACAATCATCTGGTTTTACAATGATCGAAATCATGGTTGTAGTAGTTATAGTTGCAATTCTAGCAGCAATTGCTGTCCCTACATATGTACGATATGTAGAGAGTGCAAGGGCATCTGAAGCCAAAAGTGTCATTGGTAATATTGATAATGCTGCAAAAATGTATTATCAAACCTATGGTGAATGGCCAACCGATGTTGAAGAACTTGAGAATTCAGGTCAGCTTGAAGTAGATAGGTCGACAAAGCGTAAATGGATTTTTGAGCTCCAATTATCAGATCAAGGTGGTAGAATTATTGCAACCAGCACAGGTGATATGAACGGTGGTGAAGGGCGAGTAGTTGAATTTGATAGAGAATCTGGATCCTATAGAGGTTATGGAACTGCTGAAAGAGAAGGTTNATGGATATAAATAAACTATTATCTTATGCTCTTGAATCAGGCGCTTCTGATTTGCACTTAAGTTCAGGCTCTATTCCAATGGTCCGAATTAATGGTATTATGAAACCATTAAATATGTCATCCACNACAGATGAGGATATGAATTCTATTTTACCCCAAGTAATGAATGAAGATCAGATAGAAAGTTTTCATGAAAAAAAAGAGATTGACTTTAGTAGCCGTTTAGAAGGTAAGGGAAGGTTTAGAGTAAACTTTTTCCAACAGATTCGGGGACTAGCTGGGGTCTTTCGGGCAATTCCTGAGATACCTAAAGGTTTTGATGAGCTTGGTTTACCACCAGTCTTGGAAAATTTGTCTATGCTTGATAGAGGATTAGTATTATTAACAGGGCCTACTGGTTCGGGTAAGAGCACAACGCTTGCTGCAATGGTTGATCATATTAATCAAAATAGAGAATGCCATATTATTACAATTGAAGACCCAGTTGAATATTTTCATTCATCCAATCAATGCATGATTAACCAACGTGAATTAGGCGCATCAACACACAGTTTTGCAAATGCTCTTCGCTCTGCGCTACGNGAGGATCCAGATGTGATTCTTGTTGGTGAGATGAGGGATCTAGAGACGATCTCTTTAGCGCTTACTGCTGCTGAGACAGGGCATTTAGTGCTTTCAACGTTACATACCTCAAGTGCTGTAAAGGCTGTTGATCGAATTATTGATATTTTTCCATCAAGTCAGAAAGGACAGATACGTTCAATGATGTCGGAAAGTTTAGAGGCGGTTATTGCGCAGAAACTACTTCAAACAAAAGATAAGAAAACTAGGATACCTGCTCTAGAGACTATGATTGCAACTACAGCTATTAGAAACTTAATTCGTGAGGATCGTATTTATCAAATACCCTCTGTAATGCAGGCAGGTGGAGTGGAAGGGATGCAAACCTTGGATCAAGACTTACAACGTTTAGTCTCTCAAGGAAAAATTAAACGTAGTGCAGCGGCTCAGATTGCAGAAAACCCCAAATTATTTGGTAGTAATGTTCTCTAAAAATTTTACAAATAATTCTCAGTCAGGTTTTTCATTTATTGAAGTAATGATTGGGGTTCTTATCGTAAGTATTGCAGCGTATGGAATGGTGGTAGGAGCGACGCATGCTCGTGGTGAATTACGTGCAATTGCCGTAAAAGAAAGAGCGACAGAAGAATTATTGAGTTTTGTTGAAAGTATGAAAGGAAGAATAGCGGATGGAAAATTATCGATTATAGAAAGGTCAGGTAATTTGCAGGGAGAAACAATCTATCTTTTTGGGAATCAACATAGCCAAACAAAGCTTGCTGCAAAGATATTTTATGAACCAGTTACAAAGTTATTAACTGATTCAACAAGTAATGTAGATCGTTATTTATTGAAATCATGGATAGAGTGGGAAGACTTTTCTACTCCCTCGAAGAAAGTCGTTAAGAGAGAAGATATTGAAATGGTCATGATGGAGTTTCCGTTATGAAAATGATAGCTAAAGTTTCAAGATGGTCTCCTGGATTAACATTAATAGAGTTGGTTACTACCATAGTGATCTTAGGAATAATAATGGTTGGATTGGGACTTAGTTTGCGAACAGTTACACATCATTATCAGGATGACAGTGTTCTTCTTGAAGTTCATAATTATGGTAATGCTGTTATGCGTGAAATAATGAAAGAAATTAGTTTAGCTAGAATAATCAATAAAGAACAGATCAATGGTTATTCAAGAATATCCTTAAAGAAATATGATACTTTTGGCAATGAAACATCAACAGTAATTACTGCAAATGCATCGGAAGGTATCTTGTTCAATTATCAAAATCCTTTAGATGGTAATTTGCGTTTTCCAACCAAAGGACGTTTTAGAAATAATAATCAACGTATTATTACGTTAAAAGATTTCTACGCTGAAGAAGTTGAATTTATTAGGCCCAATTTGGCTAGGTACGCTAATTCGACTTGGGAAATTAATATGGATATTGAGGTAGAGTCTTTTGTTTCCACAGGAAGTTCTATAAAAGAATTAGTACAATTTCAACGGGTAGCTTTTATGCCTAATCGTTATATAAGCCCAAGATCATTAATAAGTAATCAGGTAGGTAGTTAATGAAGAAATCTTTTAAAGGTATGGCTACTCCAACGGCAGTGATTTTTACAATGGTAAGTATGTTCATTACTGCAGGATATTTGAAATATGCTATGTCAGCATCTGTAACTCAAAAATACCGTTTTGAAGAAGCGAAAGCATTGCTCATGGCTGAAACAGGTATAAATACGGAAGCTTTGCCTATTTTACCAAAGTTAGTTGATCAGTCAGTAGTTTTAGCTGCAGATGGAGTTTTATTAGAGGGAATGGGTTTTTATCGTAATATAATTTGTTCAACATTTGTTAATCAAGAAGATGGTCGGACAATTTTTTATGCAAGAGGATCGGGAGTTAGTGAGTTTCGTAATACCCTAGGAAAGCCAGTTCGAATAGAACGTATGGCTGAGATGAACCTAGTTGCAGAAGACTTTTCAAAATTTATGTATTTTACAAATTCAGAAGAGCCAGGAGGTGGACCACAACTGGGTAGCTATGTTTCATTTGGTGGTAGTGATATACTTGAGGGAGTTGTTCATACAAATGGTCAGATGACGATGAGTCAATTTGGTTGTCCAGACTTTACGCAGGCTAACGTATCCGCATCTGAAGGAATCAATTTAAATAATTGTAATGATCAAAACTGGGCCTCTGTAGATGATTCAGCTGAAGTAAGGGTATATCCACCATATGATGCTACAGAACGTGCAAAAGAAAATGCTAATTATGTTTTTACTGCGGACGATATGCTATGGCGTAGTACTGGTAAAGATACTTTGATTATGACCGAGTTTGAATTTATTAATGGAGGCTTTATTGTTTCGCAGTGGACTTATTTAATTCCACCTGTTGGAGAGTCAGGGCCGCCCCCAACAAACTTTCGCTGGGATGCAGATTTTAATTTTGAGCAATTAAGTAATGAAAGCATTGCTTTTGACGGTCCCTTTGATTCCACTCTGCAGGTATATTTCATGGATACATTATTTGTTGATTCAGANGATATAGAAGGAAATGATGCAACTAATACACTAGNAATGTATGATATTGGAGATACTGTATTAGTACGATCTGCTGATCCNGATTCNAATAAAGGGTGGGTAGGTGTAATGAATTCTACAGATCAGATAAATGGAATTTTTGTTTTTGGTGTTCAAAGTTTAGGTCAATCTTTTGAAAATCCTTTTNCNCCNGGTGAAGAAATCACNCTAGCTTTCCAAGGAGGNTTAGATAATACAGTCCCTTTTAATAATTTTGCAAATTATCATAATCATCCAAATAATGGGACAAGCGTTTGTGAATCAAGNGGTTTCCACCANTTTGATTTTGAACCTATAAATAANNCNCCAGACATTCTTCCTCCCACTACCTTTTTCACTGATTTTGCAGTTATTTATGTAAAAGGAGGACAGGTTAGAGTTCGAGGAACAGTCGATGGAAAATTTAGCATTGTAACTGATAATTATACTGAATACAGAAGACACGATGATATTTCTATCGTTGATAGAGTATGGGGAAATATTTGGTTGATGGACGATNTCTTATATGACGATTCTAACCCTATAACAGGAGAGATTGTTTATGGAACGAGGAATAGANTAGGNCTTATCTCTGGAGCNAATATTATTATCGCTAATACAGCAGAAAATGGTGGAAAAAATCAGTCAAATGGATCTGATATAATTATTAACGGAGCGCTNTTAGCCATGAATGATTCATTTGTTGCCCATTATTGGCAGAATTCTATTAGTGATAANTCATTAAATGGACCAGAATTTTCNAGTCCAGTNAATTCAAAAGCAGATGGAAGAGGNCCATTCCGAAACCCTNCATCTGCTTTTCCACANGTTACTGGTAATAGTGATATTAGAGGACAAATGGTGCTTTGGGGATCGGTAACACAAAATAAGAGGGGNTATATGAAAAGAAATGCTCCTGGTCCATATCCAGTATCTCCAGGAATAGGTTATGATAAAGATTATCATTATGATTANAATTTTAGCGATTTCGGTCCTCCTCCTATGTATCCTACCAGTAGNAGTTCGACGGGTGGAGCAATTTTGATTATAAAATCATATGGAGAATTAGACCACATAACATTAAAGGACTCAAAATGAATCTTGGATTAGATATTGGTAGNCAATTTGTAAAAGCAGTGCTTTTAGANAAGAATCGTGGCGGTACAAAAATTGTAAATACCGGCATTCGACTCGTTCCNGATCAAAATAAGACTTATGATCCAGAATCAATAACTAAACCCATGTGGGTAATGGCGGTTCGAGAATTAATGCGTGAAATGAATATAAATCCAAAGAGAGTAAAAAATTTAGTCAGTAGTNTGAATGGAACAAANGTAAGTGTGAAACAAATTACAACAATGGATATGCCTGAAGATGAACTGTTTTCATCGATGACTTTTGAAGCAAGGAAGCATATTCCTATGGATGGNTCAGATGCGGTTATNGATTTCCAGGTTTTTGGTCCAAATCCTAAAGAAGTAGATAAAATAGANATTGGATTGGTTGCATGTACAAAAAAAGTATCAAATGCTCATCTTGAATTGTTAAAAGAGATTGGTTTTACTCCAGGGNTTATTGATGCTGACCCTATTGCGCTTTCCAATGCATTTGGAAATTCAAAAGAATTTCCTGAAGAAGGAGCTGTTGTNTTACTTGATATTGGTTCTGTTTCTTCNTCTTTGGTNGTATGGGGTCGAAAAGATCAATTCTTTACTAGAGACATACCNNTTGGAGGATATCATTTTGTTTCATCTTTATCAGAGAAATTGGATATGGATTATGTATCAGCTGAGGATAAGATGATGAAAGATGGAATAAATAGTTTTCAAAGTAGCATTGATAATGATTTAAATGATATATCTGTTGCAGAGAAGAATGTATTTGATAACCTAATTGAGGATGTTCGAAGAACTCTTCGGTATTATGCAAAAACAACGAATCAAAGTTTTTTTACAAAAATAATGATAAGTGGCGGTGGATCAAGTACTCAAGGATTAAAAGAAATGATTGAGCAAAAACTTAGCCTTAGTACAGAATTATTTAATCCATTTCAATCGCTTGCTGGATTTGAAAATATTGATATTTCAAACCCAGGACAATATGCTATTTCAACTGGGTTAGCAGTTAGAGGATTTTTGGACGAATGAAGAAATTTATAAAAATTAACCTTAACAAAACGGATAGTAAGGAAGTTAGAACTCAACGCTGGAAAGAAAGAGGTCGTTGGGCAATATTTTCAGTAATTATTCTATGCTTATTTACTGCAAACGTTATAATCTTCTTGATTGGTTCAGGCTATAGCAGTTTAATGGAGCAAAAGAGAAAAGAGATCTCTAATGTAAAAAAACAAATATTCGACTTACAGGCAAAAGGAAAGAATTTATCTAAACAAGATATAATGTCATTTGCTGATTTAGAATCAGGTAGAACTTTATGGGCAAAGAATTTCGAATTGCTTGGTAAGATGACACCAGATGACATGGCATTGACTGGTTTGAAATTCAATAAAAGGAACAAGAAATTATATATTGAAGGTATTTCCGTTGTCTACAAAGATGAAGAAGAATACGAAGTTGTTCATGATTATATCAATAGGATGAAACGAAATTCTTTGTTCTCGAAAAAATTTCCAAAAATAAAATTTCGACAGGGTTCATTAAAAAAAGTTCGTGGTCAGGAAATCGTTCATTTTGAAGTAGAAGCAGCCTTAAAACCTAGTCCTAAAAAGAAAAGGAATAAAAAATCATGATGGCTAAAAGGAATGGAATTCTTGCTTTATTAACTATCATGTTAACTGTTGGTTTTTGGGGAAATCATGCATGGATGATTAGTGACAAGCCTAATGGTCTTCTTGATTTAGAGGATGAATTAATTGAATTAAACGAACAGCTAATAAGTGCTCAGATTCTAGCAAGTAGAGTAGAAAAAGTTTATACATTATTTGAACAAAATCTTGCTCTTTCAAAACAAGATTCATTAGCAGATGACGCTAGTTTACCATTTATGAAAAATTTAATGGAGATGGTAAATATACACGGCATAACACTATTAAATATTAAACCTAAACCTAGAATTGAAAAGCCAAAGTATATTGCTGCACCTTATGAAATAATTATGCAGTGTAGCTATGAACAATTAGGAAAATTTATGTCTGACTTAGAAAAGTCTCCTAGGCTTGTGACCATTGATGAGTTTAATGTAAAAAATGGTATTGAAAGGATTAAAAGTAACGCAACTGAGATGGACTTACGTGAACAAATTATAGAAATACATTTATCAACATTAACGATGGTTAAATCTAAAATAAAGGTTCCTGCATGAATTCTAGGCAAAATACAATTTGGGTTTTATTAATCCTATTTTCTTTGGTATCAATTATTGCAGCAGGTATTAAGCTACTTCCCGCAAACAAAGAGTGGTCTAAGGCAAAGGATCGCGCCAAAAATATTCGGTTTGGAACTGATAAAGAATTAGAAGATGTTATTGAATATCTTGAAATTCGTATTAAGGATCGTGATAATTATCAATTTATTCTAGAGGAAGAGCCAATGCGTTTAACGAATGTCCTTTATCTTACAGATTCTAAGGGTCGTTCTCTTCGCTATCGTAATCGCGGAAAGCTTAGAGTGACTCATATTATTGATGGCATTCAAAAATATGCTGGTATTAACTATAAGGATAAAAATTATACAGTTGTTATAGGTGATTCAATTGCAGGGGGAAAAGTTGTANTGATTGATCCCACAAAAATTGTTATAGCCAAGAAAGATAAAGAATTTCATTATTCTGTTGCTGGACTAGAATTTGAGGAAGATAAGTCTGCTAGTGATAATGAAAGAAGGAGAGAGAATTAAAGATGAGGAATTTAATAATTTTCATTTTTTCTATATTGATTTCGAGCCAAATAGCTATATCTCAAGGCTCTGATGATCTTAATGTAGATNATAAAAATGAAGATAAACTTGTTACTATTCATGCTGAAGATGCCTATTTACCAAGTATCTTATCAATTTTGGCTAGNGAAAGCGGGTATAATATTGTTACTGATCCAAATGTGAACCGACAAGAGCAATTGACAATTCATCTGGATGATGTACCAATTCAGCAAGCTATAAATTTAGTTGTTCGAGCTGTAGGTTTGAGTTATGAGATTGTAGGAAATTCTTTTTTGATTGCTGAACCTAAAAAACTTGCAGAAGAGGTTGGAATCACATCACATGTTATTGAATTAAAATATGCGGATGCTATGGAAATAAAAAATCTTTTACAGGATCTCACAGATAAGATTCAAGTTGATGTCTCAGGAAATAAATTATTAATCAATGCTTCGCCAAAACGAATTTCTGAAATAGAAGATGCGATTAAAGAAATAGATGTCCCTGCTTTGCAAATACTNCTAGAAGTCCGTTTAATAGAAGTAGCTGTTGATGCGGAGGAAAAATTGGGAATTGATTGGTCTAAGCTCGCACACTACACAAATATTTTTGCAGAAAATGGTAATGNNCCNTCCGGATTANCAGGNGCAGGTAGTTCAGTGCCAGGGCTTACNCAAAATGCTAATGAGACAGGAGACGGTGTAGTGGAAACTTATGCTGGTCTTCCTTTTGAAGAAAAGCCAACTGAAATGATTTTTAATCGTTTAAGTGGAGGTAATATATTCCCAAATAAGTTTAGTAGGCAGATGACAGCATTTGATNTTACAGTTGATCTGCTCTTGAAAAATAATCAAGCTGAAATATTGGCTGATTCTAAGTTAGTTACGCTAAATGGGAGAGAGGCTTATATTGAAATGGTTGATGTAGTTCCATACATATTGAGTTCAGGTGGAGTTGGTGGTCAGGTTCAAGTTCAAAAAGAGGAGGTAGGTATAAAAATGCGNGTACAGCCTTCTGTTAATATGGATGGGGATATTACTGTGAAAGTAGAACCGGAGGTTTCTTCAATTTTTGAGTTTATCGGTCCAGATAAGAATATTCCAAGAGTAAAAAGAAGATCCTCTTCAACGGTTATTAGAGTAAAGGATAGTGAGACAATTGTTATAGGTGGATTAATCAGCCGAGATCGAAAAAATACAGAATATAAAGTTCCATTATTGCATAAAATTCCAATTTTAGGCGAAAAATTATTTACAACTAAAGATATTTTAGAAAAGAAAATGGATTTGATTATCCAAATTACACCTTCAGTTGTCAAAGACGAAGTCGCAGGAATTACAAAAACGAAAGCAATGTTTGATTTAGAGAGGTCAATTATTGAGACAGATGAAGAAGAAACTGAAGAAGAACAGAAAGGAGAGAATAATGATAATTAATCTCTTATATAATAAAAAATTATTATTAACTATTGGTTTCACATTGCTTCTACTTGGGTGCGATGATCGAACTCCAACAAAATCAGATACTGGTTCTACTTCAAGTTCAAATTATACTTTAGAAATTGCTGCTCAGCCATTCGCAACGGATGTTGGAGGTAATGATGTAATTGTAGGAGAAGATATTATAGGTGATTTTGTAAAAACTAGGATAGATATTATTTTAAAAGACTCTACAGGAAATGTGTTACCCAATAAATTAATTGAGTTTTCAGCAACTGTTGGTGGAGAAAGTTTTGGGAAGTTTAACGTGAGTTCTTCTTATACAAATGCAGATGGACTTGCTACAGTTAATTTTTCAGATGAAGACCAATCTGCCTATGATAATGCAGCTACACCAACATATGAGGGAGTCACTATTGAGGCAAAGCATGTGGTTAGCAGTCAAGATTTTTCTGCAACCATACGATTTAATGTTTTTGATACAACTGCAGTTCAATTATGGCCATATCAATTTAATTTAAGCTCAAATACAAGTTCTATTAAAGTGGACGATGGAGTTACAAGCGCTGATTTATCTGCAAAAATATCTTCTAGACAATATGGGCAAGCGATACAAGATCTTGAGGTGTATTTTGAAAGTACGAATGGAAGTTTAAGTGAATTAAGTAAATATACAGATTCGCTAGGTATTGCATTGGTAAATTTTAAAGATACTGGTGATCCCAATGAAGCTGGCGTTTCTACTATTGTTGCACGTTACTTACACCCTGTGTTTGGGACTCTTATTGATTCTGTGCAGATTACCATATTAGATACAACATATTCAGGTACCCCAGCATATGTAGAAATTCCCTCTTCATATCCAGCTGAAATTATGGTAGTTGGTGGAGGTGGATTAGAGTCTACACAGATTTGCGCAAGAGTGTTTGATGAAAATGGTGTCCTAGTAAATGAACCGGTAAATGTTACATTCACTCTTGGACCAAATATTCCATCTGGCGCTAATCTTAATAATGCAGGTATGATTGATTCTGCATTTACTGCGAACGGTGAAGCCTGTGTTTCTATTAATAGTGGTACAGGTCCAGGGCCTGTAAGAGTTACTGCGTCTGTAGTTACTGATTCTGGTGAAGTTATTAGTGCAACTTCTACTCCTGTGATTATTGCCACTGGACCTCCCTATTATATTGAACCTGATTACAATCCTCAGGAAAGCGAGCCAATAGGTGGAGGTTTCTATCAGACAGAAGCAGCAGCTATAGTCTTTGATCGTTGGTATAATCCAGTTTCTGATAGCACGTATGTTTACTGGACGATGGAACCACAATTCCCTGATACATTGATTGATGCTTTTGTAGAAGGTGTTAGTTTTACAGGCAACCAAAATATAAATGGAGATAGTTTTTCTGGTGTAGCATATACAACTATTACTTATTCTACAGATGCAATAGGTAGTTTAGGTCAAGTTTCAGCACTTACTTTTGGAACTAATGGAGATACAATTACGGCACGAATTAATGAGGACGAAGGTGAAGCAATTATGTTTTTTGTTCCTGGGCAGTTAACTCTTGGGTCACCAACACAATATTGGGATTTTTCCACCATGGGGTCAACTGCTGAAATAGAGGTAACTGGTACTTTGATAGATTATTATGGAAATGCTGTTGCTGGTGCAGACATAATGATTACAGCAACTGGTGCGGCAACTATTGCTTGGACATTAGCTCCAACACCGACAAACGTAGGAATAACAAATTCTGATGGACAGGTAACTTTCCTTATAGAATATGAACAGGGTATTTGCGCTCCTATACCAAACTCAGATCCACAAGTCTATGAAGATTTTACATCAAGCGTTACTGCCTTTTTACTGATTCCAACACAAATTACAAGTGACCCATTAGAGATATTATTTGTTCGAACATATCAAGGACCCTAAATCATGGCACAAGAATTCAATCCACAATTTCAAAAGATCGGGGATATTCTAGTCCACGAAGGTAAAATAAGTGAAAGTCAATTAAATGCTGCACTTGCGGAACAAAAGATTCGTAAAGAAAAGTTAGGAATAGTTTTACTTGATCAAGGAATCATTACAGAAGATGAACTTATAAAAGTGTATTCTATGCAATTAGGTTATGATTTAGTATCTGATGAAGAATTATTTTCTGCTGATCCTAATGTGGTAGAATCTATACCAGAAGATTTTGCAAGGCAGAATATGATACTGGCTTTACGAAAATCTACAAGTTCTATAGTCGTAGCAATGGAAGAGCCAGAAGACTTGGTTGCTATTGATTCTTTA
>NZXC01000009.1 GCA_002701785.1 Fidelibacterota bacterium | reverse complement strand
GGTACAAGCATTTTTTCAGGTTCAATATTAGATGCTTCATCATTAAATGCTGCTGCTGGATCAGAAGCATTTCCTTCAGAAATGGAGTATGTATAGTCAATATTTCCAGAAATTTTTGCGGAAGCTCTCTTTGAAAGAGCAACAGTAACCCCTCTTGAATTAGCATAATCCTGATTGATATATAATCCATATTTATCACCGGCAACAAATGATTGGATAATTTTCGTTGCGTTCAAATTTCTAATATCTTTATAAAAGCCCGTTAATTCTATTCCAATATCCATACCAACTTGTTGAGAGAAACCAACTTCATATTGTGTTGTACGTTGAGGTTCTAAATCTCCATTACCCATCGTGTAACCAGTTCCACTACCAGCAGGCACCTCAAATTCAGGATTTGTATACAAATAACTATACTGTGGTATTGCAAAAAAGTGCCCGTAAGAAAAATGCATATGACCTTTATCAGTTATAGGAAATGCCAAAGCGAATCTAGGGCTTAATTGCGATTTTGCTTTAGCACTTTTATACCATGAGTTTCCAAAGGCATTACTATCCATACGATCTTCATTATTCTTTCGATTTTGAGGATACATTTCTATCTCCGATATCTGTCCATCACCATCTAAATCAAAAAAACGGTTAATTGGTTTTACCGGACTATCAATATTCGGATCACTTGGATCATTTAATGTCTTCCATTTTGGGTCAAAGTAATCCCAACGTAATCCAACATTAACCACTAAATCTTCAAATTCAATTTTATCCTGCAAATAAAAGGCATATTCAAAAGGGTTTCTCCCTTTTTTCCCATAGGTGTTATGACTGGGAGATTCCATAGCATTTGGGACCCTCGGAGTATACCCGGTATACTCAGCCAGCTGAACAGTATAGCTGTTTAAGATCATATTCGTTTTCCGATATTCAAAACCACCTTTTAAATAATGAAATCGGTTAATCTGACTAGTTCCATCAATTTTAAAAGTATTGATTACTGATTGTTGCTCAAAATACCCCATACTGTGCCCTCCAACTTCAAAGTTATTACCAGGGGTATAATCATCAACAGTTGGTGAAACATAAAACAAATTTGGATCAGCTGATATCATAGTATCAATAAAGGAATATCCAAAAAAGTTTACACTATCAATTGAAATATCAGAATGATTTTGATAATAATTTCTTTTATCGCTCCTTTGACTTCTATAATGATTTACAGATCTTGATAGTGAGAGAGTAAAAAATGTGGATGGATTTACACTATAATCCATAATAAACATATTGCTCAGTTTAGTGGTAAACTGATGGGACCTGCCGTATGGGTTCCATTTGTAAGCATGAGAATAACCTTGAGAAGCGGTCTCACTTCCACTAAGACTATATGCAATTCTCAAAGTGGGACTAACAATCCAGGAAACTTTTCCTAAACCAGTATATTGTTCAGACCAGTTCATAGCTATCCAGGAAGAATCATTTATTCCATAAGGATGATACAGAGAATCCCAAAGTGCATGCGAAGGACTAATATACTCAAAATTATTTGTCTGGGAATTCCACTGATGAGATTCTGGAACAAAAACCTTCTGTCCATATAAATATCCGCCATTACGTTTATATCTACCAGAGGNAAANATAGATAATTTATCTTTTATAATAGGNCCATTAAAAGATCCTTGAACNTCTTGTATCGTATTTGGACGAAACACNTCTAACTGNGGGAATAATTGATCATTTGCATAATAACTTCCTTGCATAGATGACATATTTCCAGAGTATTTTCTGAAATCACCACTTTTAGTAATAATATTAATTATTCCAGACATTGCTTTTCCATATTCTGCATTAAANGTGCCACTGATAAACTGNAATTCTTGTATGGCATTNTTTTCAATTTCAACTGCCATACCAGCATCATAAGGATCAGTAACNGNTACACCNTCAATCATATANGCNATTTCNCCACTTCTTCCTCCACGNACNTGTAACCCACCTGAGTTTACCACACCTGCTTGNAGTGCAANTATATCTTCCAANTCCTCTACTGGAAGCATATCAATCTCTTCACTTGTAATATTTGCTTGGGAATAAGTTACATCTGCTTGCACCATTGGTCTTAGAGCAGTAACCTCTACTGCATCCATACCAATCACNCCTTCTTCTAGTTCNGCATTTAATGTAGTGGTTAAATCAANNTGAATTNTTACATCTTTAACAAGAACATNCTTATATCCAATCATAGAAAATGTTACAGAATACGTTTGTGGAGGTATTTGTAAAACAAAATATCTACCTTCCAAATCAGTTGCTGTACCATAGTTCGTTCCGTTCACAAGAATATTTGCACCGANAAGAGGCTCTCTTGATATCTTATCAATTACCACTCCAACTAATTTACCTGTAGTGCCAGCATGCAAGACATGAAAGACTACAAGTAATACTANAAGNTNTTTATTGACATATTTCATTTGATTAAATAATGCTAAATTGCGNGGAGAATATAATATATANAGATTAATATTATTTTTACTTATTTATGCAGCTTTCATTGCAAACTATNGAATTAGCCCATAATAGGATAAAACCTTATATTATTAATACACCTATTAAATCAAATGAAGAAATCANTCATTCAGTAGGCTCGGACATATATTTCAAGTGTGAAAACTTGCAAAATTCTGGTTCTTTTAAATTCCGTGGTGCATCAAATGCTGTTTTTTCTTTAAATGATGAAGAGGCTTATCANATGGNGTNATNACTGTTTCTTCNGGAAATCATGGAACCGCATTGAGCTTAGCAGCAAAAAATAGAGGTATCAAGGCTACAGTAATTCTTCCTTCCAATGCAACACAACATAAACGAAATTTAATAGAAGAATTAGGTGCGAATATTATTGAATGCAAACCTACTGTTGAAAGTAGAGAAAAAACTTTATTGTATCATCAGAAAAAAACTGGAGCTACTGTTATTCATCCATATAATGACTATCGTATAATGTCTGGCCAAGGTACTATTGCATTAGAAATAATTGAAGAAATTCCTGATTTAGATATAATTATGTTTCCCATTGGTGGGGGAGGATTAATAAGCGGGAATGCCTTAGCAATTAATTCAATTTCTCCAAAAATAGATATAATTGGAGCGGAGCCAGAACTTGCAAACGATGCTCAACAATCATTAAGAAAAAAAGAACTTATCCCATCTAAATATCCTGACACTATCGCAGATGGTTTAAGAACATCTCTAGGTTCAAAAACATTTCCAATAATATTAAAATATATTAAAGATATTATAACTGCCCCAGAAGAAAAAATTATCCCAACAATGAAATGGATGACAGAAAAATTAAATGATAAGATAGAGCCTTCTTGCGCAGTGCCTTTAGCTGCGTTATTGGAAAATAAATCTTTTTTCAAAGGAAAAAGAATCGCAATCATCATAAGTGGTGGTAATATTTCTAAGATATAAAACTAGTATAACTAATAATTATTAAACTAATATATAGAATAAACTTGATATGATATTAAATAATATATTAGAAGCTATTGGTAATACCCCAATAGTAAGACTTGATAAAGTTGGCTCTGAACTTAGATGTAATTTATTTGCGAAATGTGAATACATTAATCCTGGGGGTTCCGTAAAAGATCGCATTGGTTTTCGCATGATTGATGAAGCAGAAAAATCAGATCTCATTAAACCGGGTGATACACTAATTGAACCAAGCTCTGGTAACACTGGAATTGGTCTAGCACTAGCTGCTGCAGTAAAAGGATACAAACTTATTATTACTATGCCTGAAAAAATGAGCATGGAAAAAGAAGTTGTATTAAAAGCTCTAGGTGCAAAAATAATTCGGACTCCAACTGACGTTGCGCATGATGATCCAAAAAGCCTTTTTGGTGTTGCAAAACAGCTTCATAAAGAAATACCAAACTCTCATATTCTTGATCAATATAGTAATAATAATAATCCAGATGCTCATTATAACGGAACAGCACAGGAAATACTAAATGAGTTTGGTGAGGATCTTGATATGGTTGTTATTTCAACTGGAACAGGTGGAACAATTACTGGTATTGCAAAAAAACTAAAAGAATCTATTTCAAATATAGAAATAGTTGGAGTTGATCCAATTGGATCAATACTTGGAGGCGGTTCAGATGTTACTCCTTATCATGTTGAAGGAATTGGATATGATTTCTTCCCAGATGTTTTAGATAATTCATTAGTTGATCGATATATTAAAACTAGCGATGAAGACTCATTTGCAATGGCGAGGAAGCTTATTCAGGAAGAAGGATTATTAATTGGTGGCTCTTGTGGAGCTGCGGTTTGGGGAGCGATTGAAGCAGCAAAAAATCTCGATTCAAATAAAAATGTACTAGTTATACTTCCAGATAGCATTAGGAACTACCTAAGTAAATTTGTAAATNATAAATGGATGACAAATAATGGTTTTAAAATATGATTAAAATTGTNCTATTTCTCACAAGTCTTNCAANTCTATTTGCTCAAATACCTGATGAACGTGGATANATAGTAAAGGTTGGAGATAAANTACCNGAATTCATCATGGATTTTCCTGATGGTTNTCAAATAAATAGTAAAGATTTAAAAGGCAATGTTACTATGCTNCAGTTTACAGCAAGCTGGTGTCATGTATGTCGAGAGGAAATGCCTCATATTGAAAAAGAAATTTGGAAGNTATACAAAAAAGTTGATCTAAATGTTATTGGTNTTGATCGAGATGAATCTNNAGAGNTTATNAATAAATTTNCTAAAGAAGTAAAAGTNACCTACCCAATTGCACTNGATCTTGGNGCNGATATTTTTGCATTGTTCGCTGATCGCAATAGTGGTATTACTAGAAATATAATTGTTGATCCAAATGGAAAAATAGCATTTCTCACTCGATTATTTGATCCTGAAGAATTTAATGAAATGAAAAATGTCATACATAGTTTACTTTTAAATCAATTTCTCGAAGAAAAGCAAACACTTGCTGTACAAAAACAAATATTAAAAGAACTAAAAAATAAGAGNACAAAAGATAAACAATCTTCTATAAATGATATTGAAAAAAAATTATTATTATTAGAAAGTAAATTAAATCTAAAAGAAAGAAGACTTTCCTTTGCTCAAAAACTTTTATAAAAATTAATTTATTATTACCCAAATACCTTTAAAGAAATTTTCTTATTATTTAATTGTCTTAAGTTAATTATTGCCATTAAAGGCACCATAAATATCATTGCTATAACAGCTGCTTTTTGTGATAGAACTTTCGCGTTGTGAGGATTGGACATATATAAGGCAAAATCAAAATCTGCTATTACTATATGAGATAAAACAATGAGTCCACTAGAAAAGAATAATAATGATAAATAAAAGTTATCCTTATTAATAAAAAGGAAAGTCAAAGAATAAAAAAAGACAGCTAAACTCATAGAACGAAACACCCAGTTTGCAAAGAAGACATGCAGGTCAAAATATAAATCTGATGGAGTAAATCCTACACCTGCGAAGCAAATACTTGCAAAACATCCAAATATCCCGCCAACCCTAGATAATAGAAATGATACAGGGCTTGTATTATGTAATGATGGTAAAAATAAGAAATAAATTAAAAATGAGATGCCTATTATGATTAACGATAAATTAAAACTATAAAACGATACTTGATTATTTTTCCCGGAATATCCTATATCCCTTCCTAAATCACTTAAATAGTTTGTTGCAAAAGAATATCCTTGACTATCATGATCGATAGCATTCCCCCCATTGTATGTTAGCATAGCNATTGAAACAAGTGAAATGAATACAAGAATTGAAAGGATAGGTAAAATAATAAAAAGATTATATTCTAGATTTTTCATTATGTAGTGATAGTAATAATATCTCCAGATATAGTAGCATTATATTGTTTTAATGGATTTTCTGCAGGTCCATTAAGAACATTTCCATTCAAATCAAATGCGCTCCCATGGCAAGAACATGTTGAAACACCCGAAGAAGAATATGCATCAATTATGCAATTAGCATGAGTACAATTTCTACTATAAACTTTAATAACATTTTCATTTTCTCTATAAAGAAGCATCCCATGACTATCAATAGCATTGGAAGGCAAAGCTAATGTCCCNCCTNCTNCTTGTAATGNGCTATTCTCTGATAANGAAACATCAACCAAAAAAGATATATTTTGTCCATTTGGAGTTACAGGATTTGCATCATTACTACAAGCAACTTGATTAACAATAATAAAACTACCGATTGTAATGGACCCTATACCAGCTAAGGTATCTATTACAAACTTTCTTCTACTACACGGGAGGTCAAGTTTTGTTTCAACAGAAATATCTTTCATTTATTTTCCAATTTATTATACCCCTAGAATTATATCCATAAGCATAAGAACATCTATTATATCAAGAATATTATCATAATTTAAATCTGCCTTACAATAGTCTAAATCGGTTGGNTCATAATAACCTAANCTAAATCGNAATAATTCTATTACATCTAAAATATTTACTATATTATCTTCTGTAACATCGCCAGGCTGACAATTTCCTCCAATNGGAATAACTGGAATAGAGACACTTATACTTGTTGAATCATTATCAACAATCCGAGTTATAAGTGAATAATTGTATTCTATGTTAGCTGATAATCCCACATCCGTATAGGTCTCTACACCAGACCAAATAGATGTTTCAAATTCTTCATCTTTAAATATATCAATCATAAAATTCGGGATAGGATCACCGCCAAATAATTCTGTAGGATCATCCCATTCTAGAGTAATACGATACCATTCAGATGTATCTGCTGTAAGGTTTGTGATGGGATTTGGATCTAAAGAATCTGCAGCTAAGTATTCCATACTCATTACGGCAGAATTATATAAATTAAGCCTACCACCACTTACTGTGATTCCATTAAGCGAAGTTAATGGATCAGTTCCATCTAAAATTATTTGTTTAATAATAATTGCTCCTTGATCAGGTGCTGTGCGAAATANAGATGCTAGTCCCGCTGACATGGAAGCATGCATAAAACCTACTGCACCAGCAACATGTGGAGAAGCCATTGAAGTCCCTGATAGCAATGAAGTTCCTCCACCAGTATATGTTGATAATATTTGTGTACCTGGAGCTCCAAGATCTATCGTAGTTGCCCCATAAGCTGCACCACTATTTTTAGAATCATTTCTAGTAGTATTTGTTACAGAAATCATATAGTCACTATCACAACCTGTAGGCACATCGCCTGTTACATCCACATTGGAATTATTATTCATTGTTGCACCACAACTAAGAATTCCATATTGGCCCATAGCATTATACATATCATTCCATAGAGAGTAAGTAGCACTATTACAATCAGCATTATTTACCCCAAAACTACTATTTGTAGCTACAACAAACGCACCAGATGTACCTCCTGTAGAATCATATATTGCACGCTGATCTAATACATATCCATAAGCTTCTAAAACTATTGATGTAGTACCAGATGAACCTCCTATAGCCATTAATTTAACATCCCAGTTTACACCGGAAACATTAGTACCATTATTTCCTTTTGCTCCAACAATTCCAGCGACATGAGTTCCATGACCATCGCTTGGAATCGAACCATTCGATGAATATGCATTCCATCCATGGATATCATCGATATATCCATTATTATCATCATCAATCCCATTGCCTGCTATTTCTCCCNAATTTGTCCATAGATTTGGGATTAAATCAGCATGTGTTANTAACATCCCTCCATCNACTATAGCAACAACAATTGTATCNCCNAGNGGCGTAACNCCACCTGTNGATATNTCCCACGCTTCNATTGCATCAATATCTGCATCAATAGTACCACCACTTTGTCCCGTATTATTTAGAGACCATTGTTGATCAAACTGAGTATCATCTGGAATATTTCGTCTTGTTACTTTCGTATCTGGAATTACTTTATCTATNAAGGGACTATTACGAAATTCTTTTATAGCATTTAAAGGTTCTAACATATCATTTTTTAATTTTATACTAACAATATTTAACCTTCTCACTAATACTTTCTCAATGATATATTTACTTGTATCTAAAGAAGCACTAAAATCAGCTCGTGAAATATCAGGAGCAATTTTAACAATTATTCTATCTTGGATAATTTCTTGCCCAAATAAAAGATTAATCATTATTAAAACATAAAATTGATANCGGAAGCGGTACATCAANGCAATCTACTAGTTTTTTTTCAACATANAGTTGATATTTATCACACAAAATACAATACTANATACTATATAATACGATTATAAAANATNGCTTACTTAGATTTTTGTTNCATCTGAAATTGTTTTGCTACTAAAAAAATATCTTNAGCAATCTTTAACGGTATATTTGCTTTATCTGCAATAATATTTGAATCTGCATTTGCTATATTCTCAATTCCTTCAAATGATCTTAATAAAGATTGTATTCTTTTTGGGCCCATTCCGTTCACTGAATCAAAAATTGATTCACGTACTTTCTTATTCCTTTTCTGTTTTTGATACGNTAATGCAAAACGATGAGCCTCATCTCTAATTTTTCTCAATAATATCAAACCAGGAGAATTTTTGGGTATTGATTGAGGGTCAGAATTCCCAGGCACGAAAACTTCTTCTAATCGTTTAGCCAAACCAATAACTAACAGATAATCTAGACCAAGATCACGCAGTGCAGATATAGCCATATTCAACTGACCTTTACCTCCATCAATTAGAATAAGATCTGGATATGATGATTTTTCATCTTTTAATTTCCGATATCTCCTTACAACTACTTCTCTAATTGCAGCAAAGTCATCAATACCATTGACTCCTTTAATTTTATATTTCCTGTATTCAGACTTTTTTGCTTTACCATCTATAAAACTTACCATTGAAGCAACTGTATCTTCTCCACCCAAATGTGATATATCAAAGGCTTCAATTCGACGTGGGGGAATATTAAGTTGTAGATCTTCTTGTAATTGTTGGATCATCTTTGGGATTAATTCCCGACGTTTTGTACGATTAATTATCCACTCTCCTAGTAATAACTTTGCATTTTGCTCTGCTAACCTAATCTCTCTTGCTTTATCACCTTTAATAGGTAATTTAATTTCTATATTACCATTACGTTTTTCTTTTAACCAATGAATCAATTGTGTTTTATTAGTTGGTATATCTGATACATTAAGAACTTTAGGTATAAAATCTGAATTCAGATAAAATTGAGTAATAACTAATTCGATTATATCTGAATCAGTCTCATCAGAAATATTCATAGATATCTTTTCACGACTGTGAATCCTTCCATTACGAATCCTTACAATTACACTTATACACATATTATCTTTTCTGGATAAAGCAATAACATCACGATCATCAAAATCTGCAGCAACTTTACGTTGTCTATCCTTAAAATTTTTTATTGCATCAAGTTGATCTCTATACATTCCCGCATCTTCATATCTAGTATCATTAGCTGCTTTCAACATTTGATCATTAATATATACCTCAGTCTCTGTAGTCCTTCCCTGTAAAAAAGAAATAACTCGTTTGATCATTTTATTATACTCATCTTCAGAAATTAGATTCTGGCAAGGACCATCACATTTTTTTATATGATAATCAAGGCATAAATCTACTTTTAAAGATTGAATTGTTTTTTTATCTAGTAGAAAATCACAACTACGAATCGGAAAAATTTTATGAACTGCTTTAAGGGATCTACGTAATACATAAACATCCGTATAAGGACCGAAGTATCGAGAACCATCTTTAACGATCTCCCTAGTGATAAAAATCCTTGGATAAGCCTCTTTCGTAATTCTGATATAAGGAAATGATTTATCATCTTTAAGATTAATATTATAATGNGGTTTATTTTCTTTTATCAAATTTGCTTCTGTTAATAAAGCTTCTACTTCAGATGAAACAACTATCCATTCCAGATCTAAAATTCTTTTTATCATTGATTGATTTTTAGGAGTCTGATATTTATTCTTCTGGAAATATGANCGGACTCTTGTGCGTAAATTTTTTGCTTTTCCAATATAAATAATTTCACCTTTNTCATTGATAAATTGATATACACCTGGCTTTTGCGGGATAGTGGTGATTTTATTATTTAATAAATCATTCATTAAAGAAATTTACTTTTTTTAGATATTTAAAATGAACCCTTTTTCTATACAATTGTTCGATATAATCATTTAAAATATTCTATTAGAAATTCAATAATCATAAATAATATGGGAAAAAAATTATGAATAATAAAGATACAATTCATATGTCAATTAATGAATTCAAAGAAAATGGATATAAAGTAATCGACTGGATAGCAGATTATTACGAAAATATTGAATCTTATCCTGTTCTATCAACGATAAAGCCTGGAGAATTGCGTAAAAGTCTTCCTAAAAACCCACCAAAAGATGGTGAAAATTTTAATAATATTTTAACTGATATGGATGATAAGATTATTCCAGGAGTAACGCACTGGCAATCACCTAATTTCTTTGCGTATTTTCCCTGCAATGCTACTGGACCAGCAATCTTAGGTGATCTTTTATCTAGTGGATTAGGTATTCAAGGAATGTTATGGGCTTCGAGTCCAGCTTGTACTGAACTGGAGAGCCATGTATTGGATTGGCTTGTAGATATGTTGCATCTTCCAGAAAAGTTTAAATCTGATAGTTTTGGAGGAGGTGTAATCCAGGATACTGCATCTAGTGCAACTCTTTGTGCTTTAATAGCTGCTAGAGAAAAAATATCTAATGGAAAAATAAACGAAAGCGGATTTGATGATTCTATCAGGATATATACTTCCATGGAAGCACATTCTTCAATAGAGAAAGCAGTAAAAATAGCTGGGATTGGAAGTAAAAATATTAGACTAATTGAAGTGGATCAAGATTTTGCTATGAATCCTATTAAATTACGCGAAGCAATAAATACAGATATAAAAAATGGAAAAACCCCTGCTTTTGTTTGTGCTACTATTGGAACCACATCAAGCACAGCAATTGATCCATTAAATGAGATTGGAAAAATATGTGATGAATTTGGGGTATGGCTACATGTTGATGCTGCTATGGCGGGATCTGCATCAATATGTCCTGAATATCAGTTTATTCATNATGGTATTGAATATGCNGATAGNTATTGNTTTAACCCNCATAAGTTTTTACTAACNAATTTTGACTGTAGTTGTTTATACGTTTCTNATAGAGANGCACTNATTAAGTCTCTNACAATTAATCCNGAATATTTGAANACNGAGGNAAGTCNGTCAGATACGGTATTTGATTATAGAGATTGGCAAGTACCNCTAGGAAGGAGATTTAGAGCTTTAAAACTATGGAGCGTNATTAGATATTATGGAATTAATGGAATACAGTCACATATTAGAGGACACATTNAATCAGCNAAGNTNTTATCNGANNTAATTANNNANGATAACAGATTTGAGATNATGGCTCCAACNNTACTTAATTTAGTTTGTTTTCGATATANAGNATCNGATCANTTTAATANACTNCTTTTAAACGAATTAAATAAAAGTGGAGNATTGTATTTAGTNCATACAAAATTAAATAATAANTACACCATAAGATTTTCTATTGGACAAACAAATACGACTGAANAACATGTATTAAATGCNTGGAAATTTATCTTGAAAAAAACTGAAGAANTGGAAAAGGACTGGNATTAAGTAGCNTNTTCAGCTAATTCAACTAAGACNCCNCCTGTACTTTTTGGATGAATAAANACTATTTTATANCCCTCAGCNCCAATTGATGGTTTTTCAGAAACTATAGAAATATTNTTTTCTTTAAGTTCAATTATTGCTTGNTCTATATCATCTACNTGAAAACATACATGATGTATTCCTTCGCCCTTTTTATTCAAGAATTTTTCTATTGTTGAATCATCTGATATTGATTTTAATAGTTCTACTTTTCCCCTGCCTGTATCATAGATATCTGTTTTAACACCTTCATGCTCTACTATTTCAGTTGTGGTGTGTTTTATCCCTAAAATATGCTCCCAAAAAGGCGAACGATTTTCAATGTCTTTAACTGCTATTCCAAGATGTTCAATGCTCAATATTTTCATCTTAAATTATTGAAATCTTTTTTGTGTTCAGGGTTTAAGGTAAGGCCTAATCCATCACCTGATGGTAGTTTCAATTTGCCATCAATTACTTCAACTCCAATATATGGATCATTATCGATTAAAAGATTACCATCTAAATCTGCAAAATCTACTTGAGGTGACAAATTAGACATCGCTGTAATACCAATAGAAGATTCCACCATACATCCCAGCATAATTTTCATATCGTATTTATGCGCTACATCAATCATCTTTTTAGCCTCAAATAAAGAACCACACTTCATCAATTTAATATTTATTCCATCGAATGCATGAGCAATATCAGGAATATTTGATGACTTTATGCTGTTTTCATCAGCAATTAAGGGCAATGGAGATACATCTCTTAATTTAGCGGTATCTCCCAAGTTTTGAGCCTTAAACGGTTGTTCTACAAATTCAACGTTATGATCTGCGAGCCATTTACACATTTTTTTCCCGGTATCTAGATCCCAACCTTCATTTGCATCTACTCGTATTACCTTATCTGTTTCGTTTCGTATTAATTTGATTATATTTTTATCATGCTCTTCATTAATGCCTAATTTTATTTTTAAAATATTATATGTTTTAGCTTCTTCTA
>NZXC01000008.1 GCA_002701785.1 Fidelibacterota bacterium | reverse complement strand
ATAAATTGCATGTATGTAGAATTATTATATATGTAGTACAATTCGTTTACGTCTCTTGAATCCATTATAGATGGAGGGGGTAATAGATAATTACCGCGGACAATATTTATAGGAACATATCTGACGTTATCTTTTGGATAATCTCCGGGGGTATCATTCCCCGAAATAAACATATAAGGTAATTCATAAGAATTAAGATTGTTAAATGCGCTATTTGGTAAGTGTAATGAGGCCATGTAATCATTATAATCACTAAGGGGGTTCTCCCCTGAAACAATAAAGGGGTGCTCGAAATACATAAATTTAAAATTTAGCGGATTTGTTATATCTAAAAATAATTTTATCGATCCAAAAGAGGTGTCAAATTTTTTACTCAATCGTAGATCCAATGTATAAAAATCTTTTGTTCTTATATTGTTTTTTATTGTTGGGTGGGGAGTGTATTGCACACCCATTTTATCATCAATTTGATCAATGATGGGGCCGCTCCAAGTAAATACTTTTCCGGCCCTCCATTGGGCCAATAAATCTAAATGCCAATCGGATATAAGCCCAAGTTGTGAAGTTTTTGGTACATACAATTCTATATTAGCTCTGGCATAGGGCTGGGCTACGGGTTTTGTCTGATAGTGGTCTTGTGTAATATTATTGTATTCATTTTCATCTAAAGGATTTTGAATAATCCCAGTGATCCCGAAATTACCAGAACTAAAATCCATATAAGTATAATTGATAAAACCTTTCAACAATCTTCCTTTAATTTTACTTAGTGTAAATTCAAGTCCGCGGACATCATTATAATTGTTTGGTACAGCTATAGTATAAATCATATCATCACTAATAAACGATTTAAAACTGATTTGATTATCAACACTTCGGGAGTAGCTTGACAATTGAAATAAATAATTTGGTGTAAACATATTTTCATATCCAACTTCGTAAGCTATGGTTCTCTGCATTGGCAAATTAGGGTTTCCCATACTAGAGATAGAACTGCGGTCTATCGTAAATGATTTCTCTTGTACCCTATATAGGAATTGTACTTGGGGCATTTGGCGGAAATGTCCATAATTAAAATAAAATTTGGTTTTTTCCGTTATTGGAAATGAAATCCCAATGCGAGGACTTAATTCAAGCTGTTTTTTTGCTTTAACCTTCACAGATTCATTTTCCCTGTCTTCATTGTTTTGTTGAGTAAAAAACTGATCAAACTCTGTGAAAATATTTTTCTCTCCACCTGCTGAAAAATAATCTGCTCTTGCGCCTAAATTCATAATCATTTGATTATAGGAAAATTTTCCCTGTATATAAGCAGCCCCTTGTTGAGGTGCTGCTTTCCAAAATTCACGCAGTTTATATGGAGACTCATAATCTATATTATCACCAAATATTAAATTTGAAATTGACCCAATTGCCATCACCCTCGTTTCTACGGCATCATTATATTCCGATGATATATTATAATTATGATATATATATTCAATTCCAGCTTTGAATTGTGTGTCAGGCGAGTATTGCTTTGTAATATCAAGTTTCCCTGAATAAACAGATACATTAGATGTGTCGCGATCTTTTATTGGGTTATTTAATTCTGGTTGCAATAAATAATTTGAATGTAAGTAGTCTAAATTTATTTCATAAAATAAAGAGGGGCTTAATGTTCGAGATAATTTCCCAGAAATCATTCTGTGATTTATATCTGCTATCCCAATACTAGAGTTTTTAAATAACCCTTCCGTTTTAAAAAAATCATTTTCAAACCCCCATGTATATGATGGAACTCCTGCTGGCATTACCATACTAATTGAATCAGAGATACCCTTTTGGGAGATAAAAAAACTACTTAATGTAAATTTTAAATCTGTTTTAATATTTGAAATAAATTTTACCTGAAAGGATTCCTCTTTTCTTAATTCATTCCCTGATTTTTCAAGATACGGTAGCTCCTTATTACGATAAGAAAAAAGAAAACGTTGATTCCCCTGATTTTGATTTATTGGCCCCCCTATAGTTATATCAANATCNTNNCCGGTATTATATATTGTATCCCATTCGCCAGGNAAATTCAATTTTTGNTGAGAATTTTTTCTAANTAAAACATCTCCACTAAAACGATCTTTAGGTGGNTCTTTTGTTATTAATTGAACTAANCCTGAACGTACATTNCCAAATGAAGCATCAAACCCNCTTGTTTGAATTTGTATTTGNTCTACCGATGTAAAACTTAATCCNGTTATTGGNCCATTTGTTCTNCCGTCTCTAANATTTATTCCATCNAGCACAAATGATGTAGAGTTTATATTGCCACCACGAATTGTCATATTGGGTTCTATGCCNGCTTGCAAGCTAATTGCNTCTTCAATCGAGGAAATTGGAATGTTTTCTATATTCTTCGCATCAATATTAATTNAATTAGNCGATATTTCCGGGTTTATCATTCCACGTTCNGCATAAATTGTAATTTCATCAGTATCAAGAACNTCTTCTTCTAGCATAAAATTGATTACAGTAGTTTGTCNTGAGTACACAGNTATATTTTTTATNGTAGTTTTTTTATACCCAATGTGGNTTGCTNTTACGCTATATNTCCCTGGNGATACNTTAGGAATTATATAAANACCNTTACTATCTGATACAGAGCCAATATTTGTTGATAGAAGTANAACNTTAGANCCTTGTAACNCTNTNTGATTTTTGGCTGATTTTATAACACCCCNAATACTACCTGTTTGNGCTGAAAGNGNATTNATAACAAAANAAANCGTNANNACTAATATTGGTATGNATTTTTTTCTTATATAGTAAAAAAAGTGTTTTTGGAACATTTTCTATTTTATGAATTTTCTAGCAATGAAATTAATATTTTGCTTTGTGATTATTATAAAAATACTTAATTAACCATCGAAATGATGTTGTATAAATTTGCTCAACTGAATAGATTTTTTTACATACTACTGATTTTTATGGTGTTATTATTCTCTTGTAATAATAGAGATTCAACAGANAANATTAGTTTATCACAAAATAAATCTAGANTTACAAATATAGAATTTTCTGATGTTACCACAGATGCTGGATTNGGAAACTTTATTCATGATAATGGTTCATTTGGAAAAATGTGGTTTCCTGAACAAATGGGATCTGGTGGAGGATTTATTGATTATAACAATGATGGCTGGTTAGATATTTTGTTAATAGGTGGCGGGTCTTGGAAAAATTATACTAAACGAAATATAAAGACATTATGGTTATATAAAAATAATACAGATGGCACGTTTGCAAATGTAACAGATGAATCAGGTCTCGGGAATATTAGTACATACGGATTAGGAGTTGCTGCTGCAGATTATGATAATGATGGTGATCAAGATATTTTCATCACTACGCTAGATAGNAATATCTTATTAAATAATAATGAGGGTTATTTTGTAAATGTTTCAAAAAATGCTGGATTGGGTAATAGAATTGAATGGAGTAGTTCTGCCATTTTTTTCGATGCTGATAACGATGGGTGGCTAGATTTATATGTAGGAAATTATGCTATNTGGTCCCCTTTAAGCGATCTGTGGTGTTCGCTGGATAGCAAAACAAANGTATACTGTCCTCCAGAAATGTACACTGGTATTCCAAGTANGTTTTATCATAATAATGGTGATGGGACTTTTAGCGATTATACAATAAAAGCAGGGTTTTTACCTGCTCCTGGTAAATCTTTAGGAGTGGTTCTGATGGATTATAATAATGATGGCTNGTTAGATCTNGCTGTTGCAAATGATGGAGAACGCGATTTGTTNTATAAAAATAATGGAGGGGGCATTTTTGATGAAATAGGGACAGAGCTTGGTATGGCATATGGCGAAAATGGTGAAGCTCGTGCAGGAATGGGTATTGATGCTGGTGTTGTTGATAGNAGTGGGAACACCACCATATTCATTGGAAACTTTTCTAATGAAATGGTTGGCGTTTACAATTATTCTGGCAAAGGTTGGTTTAATGATCGTTCTGCGCTATCAAAAATAGGAAGAGCAAGCTNTCTTTCTTTAACNTTTGGACTTATGCTTTTCGATGNAGACATGGATAGTGATCTAGATTTATTTATTGGAAATGGACATGTATATCCGGAGCGAACTAGAAATCAAGATGGTATTACTTACAAACAGGAATCTCAACTATTTTTAAATAANGGAAATGGCGTTTTTGCGATTGCAAATGANAAGATTTCTGGTGTTTTAAATAATAAAATGGTTGTTCGTGGTGTTGCTTTAGGAGACTACGATAAAGATGGAGATCTTGATTTNNTGCTTACCGAAAATAATGGCCCCGCNCATCTTTGGAGAAATGATACAGAAACAAAAAACTATCTACGAGTCAATCTTGTAGGGGTAGATAGCAACAAAGATGGTATTGGATCAAAAGTGCTTTTATATGTTGGAGGATATAAAATGGAACGATTAATTCGTACGGGATCTAGCTATCTTTCTCAATCCGAGCTAACAGCAACATTTGGTCTTGGTGAACATCAAAAAATTGACTCTCTTTTGGTATATTGGCCTAGCGGNAATAAAGAACTGTATTTTGATATAGAAATCAATAAGGAAATACTAATAAAAGAAAACTTTGGTGAAATTGAATATTTAGTAAGAAACTGAAATGATGATGATAAAAAAGCATGTTATAATTATAGTTATTTGTGCTATTATATTTAAATGTACTAATAATGAGCCCGACTTCACTACGTGGAAAACCTATCAAGGTGACCATGGAAGAAATCAATATTCTTCTTTAGATCAAATTAACAAACAGAATATCAGCCAAATGAAACCTTTGTGGGTATATAAGACTGGAGACAGTCTTCGCAACAACTCACAAATTCAATGCAACCCAATCATAATTGATGGGGTATTATACGCCACGACACCAAATCTGAAATTAATTGCTCTAAATGCTGCAACGGGAAAATTAATATGGGAATTTGACCCTGGTTTGGATTTTTCTCCACATGTTAACAGGGGAGTTTCATATTGGAAATCAAAAAATGACAAGCGGATTCTGTATACTGCGGGTTCTTTACTATTTGCTGTTAATGCATATACTGGTAATCCTGTAGCTAGTTTTGGTGCCGCTGGAGTAACGTCTTTAAAGGCTGGATTAGGCGCCCGCGCAGCAGATCTTTTTGTAATAGCTACTTCTCCAGGCGTGGTTTATAATGACTTGTTTATTATTGGAACTCGTGTATCGGAAAATGCAGATGCTGCTCCGGGTTATGTGCGTGCTTTTAATGTTCTTACAGGAAAGGTTGAATGGGTTTTCCATACAATTCCAAAGCCAGGTGAGTATGGATACTCAACATGGCCAAAAGATGCATATAATCAAATTGGCGGCGCAAATGCTTGGGCAGGAATTGCTTTGGATAAAAAAAGAGGTGTGGTTTATGTTCCTACTGGGTCCGCATCTTTTGATTTTTGGGGAGGTAATCGATTGGGCAAAAACTTATTTGCAAATTCTATTATTGCAATAAATGCCTCTACAGGAAAACGCATATGGCATTATCAAACAGTTCACCATGACCTTTGGGATCGCGATTTGCCAGCGCCTCCTAATCTTGTTTCAGTAATCCATGATGAAAAAATGATTGATGCGGTTGCTCAGGTAACAAAATCTGGTCATGTATTTTTGCTTAATCGCGATACTGGAGAACCATTGTTCCCAATCGAAGAAAGAAATGTGAGGAAATCCGATTTAATTGGAGAAGAAACATGGGAAACACAGCCCTTTCCATTAAAACCGCCTCCGTTCTCAAGACAAAGTTTTACTGAAAGAGAAATAACGAACATTAGCACGGAGTCTTATGAATATGTCAAATCTATATTGGATACTGTTCGAACCGGGGAGCAGTTTATCCCACCTAGCACACAAGGCACGATGTATTTCCCCGGATTTGATGGTGGCGCAGAATGGGGCGGCGCATCTTTTGACGTAGAGACAGGAATTCTATATGTAAATGCAAATGAAATGCCATGGATACAACATATGGTTACACTTGATTTAAATGATAAAAATTCAGCGCAACCAAAAACTATACACGACATTGGTGAAAAGGTATACAAGGCTAATTGTGCAATTTGCCATGGACAAGAACTCCAAGGGGATATTGAGGGAACATTTCCACATACTACGGGAACATACCCATCTTTGAAAAACCTTGATAAAAGACTTTCCAGGAAAGAAACGATCGCGGTCATTGAAAAAGGGAAAGGGTTCATGCCTTCTTTTAATCAATTCTCTTATAAAAAGAAAAATGCTCTCTTATCTTTCTTGTATAATGAGAACCTTTCCACAAATAATGAAAGCGATGCTAATCAAAGTTGGCTTGAAAATCTTAGGAAAGAATTATTTGATTTTAAAATTCCATATACTCATACTGGGTATAATAGATTTTATGATCAAGATGGTTATCCAGCCGTTAGGCCTCCCTGGGGGACCCTTAATGCAATTGATTTAAACAAGGGGAAAATTTTATGGCAAGTACCCCTAGGTGAATTCGTCGAATTAACAAAAAGGGGTATTCCAAAAACTGGAACAGAAAATTATGGTGGTCCCGTAGTAACTGCTGGTGGATTAATTTTTATCGCTGCGTCAAAAGATGAACATATAAGAGCATTTGATAAAGATTCTGGAAAAGAGCTTTGGAAATACAAACTTCCTGCTGGGGGCTACGCTACTCCTAGTATATATGAAGTGGATAATAAACAGTANATAGTTATTGCCTGTGGTGGTGGAAAAATGGGGACAAAGCCTGGAGACTATTATATATCATTTGGTTTGCCCTCAAGNTAATTCTTTGCAACATGNTTGCGAATTTCATTTTTGAAGGAATCANTAGAAATAATTCTAGTNTTATAATTTTTCATGTACTCATCGTGATCTTCGTCTTTTGGNAAAATATCTTTTTTATTAGGTGGATAAGAAATCATTCCATGAAATGGNANCGGCNCTGNTGTTTNCCCNTGCGNTGTGTTTAAATCNCCATCCTTTAACCATCCATCNTTATAGAATAAAAAATCTCTTANCCAATTATTAGANAATTTNNCNAAATNAGATTCTTGAAANTTTAGANAAATTTCATCTCCNGCATTCATAATTACATATTNATTATCCGATTTTAATAATAAGGATAAAACATCTCCATATTTTGTATAGCGGCCAGTTAGATCTCGCCATTTTTGATTAGATGTAGTATGATAATAATCTGGTATATGTGGGCTACTAAAGCTTTTTCTGGAAATTTTTGAATAACCTCTAAAATGAAGGTTCGCATATGTTGGCTGCAATTCACTAATGCGTATATCTTTATTATTTACATCGGAAGATATAAAAATATTATCCCAATAAATTTGCATATTAGTTTGTATGCGTATTCTATAATCATTGGAAATAAACTTGTCAGTNAGATTAAAAATCATGGTTTTATTCTTTCCTTTTGGAAAGCCAATATTATTAAAAATGCTTTCCCACTCTCCCCNTTTATTAACAACTTGTAAATTAGGAAACATCAGCTCTATGCTGCTAGATTGAGAAATATTAACATTGATACTAGCATCCGTTGGAAACAACCAGCCTTTCATAAATAAATATACTGAATCAAGATTNCTTAAATCTCCAAAATCCAAAATCATATCATGAGGTTCNNTTATCCCTTGGTANTCAGATGGTGTTAGGTGGTCTATATANTTTTCATCTGGNAANAATAATGCACTACGGAGATCATTCCCTAAATTATCAATAGCAACNTTAGGAANCCTCTTNTTGCTCACGCTNTAGANNCGAAATGGTGGATAGGGNGGGGGTNTAAATGTCTCATTGANATATATATCAACACTNTCAGGGTGATCTANCACCATTAATTTTACATTATCTAAATATGGNGTTTCCCACAATTCAGTTGTAAAGTTTAATTCATAATTCCCATTTCTTGGTTGTANTCTATTTCCCGGTACTTTTAAATACTCATCTGTTGAGTTTGGAAAGGCAAANANTTTTTCNCCTGCCATAATTCCCAAAGGCATTCCTAATGCNCTNGGCCATAATACATCTGTAACAAAATCAAATTTTGAGCCATTCCATGCAAATAAATACGGGCATGATCCTTTGAGTATTTGNGTCTCAACAATTGTTTGATTCTTTTTGGGGCTTAGATGGTTTTGAGGCACTCCATTACTCCACAAAACTCTAATAACATCACCCTGCTCCCTGTCTCCTAAGCCAAAATGGTTCACTGGNTTATTTACAGAACGCATTTGATATAAACCCCCTGCTTTCAATTCTAATTTTGATCCTATGCCAAAATAATTGTTTTTGCTGCTTCCTGCTCGCAAACCTGCNAGCCGNACCTTTAAGTGGTTATTAATATTTCCACCNTCATTTCTTAAAACAATAGCCTTATCATTTTGACGAATAATGAGATCTAGATCNCCATCATTATCTATATCACTTGTTACTGTAAAATCGACAGGGTATTGTATTAATGGTAATGAATTGGATGCATCTATAAATCCCCCAAGTCTATCGTTGTGCAATAAAATAACTCCGCTATTATTCTTTGCATTTCCTATAGGGCTACCAGCAATGATAAGATCTAAATATCCATCATTATCTATATCTGCNAACTCTGCTTTTTTTGCAGNAAAGGTCCTTAANNGAGGGTTTAATTGAAGTAGCTTGTTATCATAAATAAATACACCATCTCCTTTNTTTTTGTATAATGAATGATTCCCTTCTAAATCGCAAATATAAATATCTAAATGACCATCGTTGTTATAATCTGCAACAGTTAAACTGCTTGGTTTACCTTTNTGTATTAAGCCGGACTTTTTGGTCAAGTCATTAAAATACCCTTGTCTTANATTATCATAATAAACCATGGNNCTGNTTTCATTGAGCNCTACCATATCNACATCCCCATCATCATCAAAATCTCCAAAAACTTGATCTANGCTGTTTTCTCCATTTACTANTATATCAGAAACATTAGANATATCNGTAAANGTACCATCTGAATTGTTTCTAAATAATTGATTATTCCCATTGGTTGATACATANANATCNAAATCTCCTTCAAGATCAAAATCGAAAANACCAAGTGTATTTGCGGAATGATTAATATATAAATCTGATGTTTTTGTCATATCAATGAATTCAGCAANTCCATTGTTTTTATATAGNTTTATTCCCAAAGAATTAATAATTATNATATCAAGATGACCATCATTATCATAATCGTGACTNAAAGCAAAATGATCTTTCCCNNGGTGGTTAATGCTTGGTTTNGNATCTGTTTTTTTAAAAACCCCGTTTTCATTTATTAATATTATTTGATTATTTGATTGGTCTGTATTCTTNTGTGAAANAAACAAGTCATCATCGCCATCCATATCATAATCACCATTAATTAATGNCTGAATATTGTTTAGATTANTAAGATCTGATTTATTAGTTATATCTATAAAGTTTACGNTGTTAAGAGNGTTTTCATTATCATCAAATGTTGGCACTTTTAAATTTATAAAATTATGGATTGGTGAACCTGCTATGGGGCCAGGGCCACCTCTAAGCTCTTGTATGCCTGATTTATAAAATGTTGTTGATTTAAGCAAATTGTGAAACATTAAAGATTGAACCATTGATTTGCTGCGATCATTATTGCGCAATAATTGAATTGATTCATTTAAATACTTATTAGTTTCTTCTGGAATAGCAGGTAAAATCTGCCTAACTGCTTCTAATGAAAAAAGGGCGCGTTCTAGATGGTTGTTTTTTATTGATAGGTCAACAACTTTTAGGTGCACAGCAATATTTCCAGGTAAAATATCAAGTACCCGTAATAATAATTTTTCTGATTTATTTAGATCCTGATCTTCAGAAGGCATTCTATAAAATTCAGACAGTTGATATAAAGACAGTACATGATCTATTTTATTATTTATTATTGGATGAAGTCTTTGTACGGCTGCTGGCTTTCTATCCGTTAATTCATACATTTTTGCAACTATAAATACTATGTCACTATTATCTTTGCTTAATTTTTCTGCTTCTAATAAATAGATCTCAGCTGAATCAAGCTTATTTGGTAGTTGCAAATATGACCAACCTAGATTTGAATAGCCTGATGCCTCAAAAGGAACAATATCTATAAATGATTTAAACTGCTTAACTGCATTTAAATATTGTTCTTCTTCAATATATGCAAGTCCTTTATTTCGATGTGATAAGAGTTGTTGATATCTATCTTTATCAATTTGTTGTTTTGGTGCGCATCCCGAAATACAAATAATGATAATACAAATAATAATATGTGTGATAATGCTTTTCATAGGTTATGAATTAATAATAATATTAAGATTAGAGCTATATATATCCTATTAGGAATTATGTAAATATTATTGAGCATNCTATAATTTCATTATAGATTTGTGTACAATTCAAATTAGATGAATTGAAAACATGAAAAGTAATCCCATAATTAATAAGGAGGTTTTATGGAAACACGACGTGAATTTCTTAAAAAATCAGCAGCGATTGCTAGTGGGGTAAGTGTAATGGGGTTAGGCGCTTCTTCTCTTTCATCTTGTAATTCTAGTAATATTCCATTATTTAAAATTTCATTAGCCGAGTGGTCATTAAATAAAGGTATGCGATCTGGTGAAATTCCCCATCTTGATTTTGCAAAAATTGCGAAAAGAAATTTTGGGATTGATGCAATAGAGTATGTTAATCAACTATTTGCAGATAAAAGTGGNGGTAGTGGTGAATATATAAAAGAAATGAAAAATATTGCTGATGCGGAGGGGGTAAAAAGTTTATTGATAATGTGTGATGGAGAAGGATACCTTGGTGATCCCAATAATTCAGAAAGAACTCAGGCGGTTGAAAACCATTATAGATGGGTTGAAGCAGCAAAATACCTTGGCTGTCACTCCATTAGGGTTAACGCTCAAAGTAAAGGGGAATATNATGAGCAGATGAAGCTTGCAGCTGATGGATTAAGCCGNCTTACAGAATACGGAGCCAAAAATAATATTAATATTATTGTCGAAAACCATGGGGGTCTTTCAAGCAATGGTAAGTGGCTTTCTGGAGTAATGGAGATGGTTAATCATCCGCATTGTGGTACTCTNCCAGATTTTGGGAACTTTTATTTAGGAACATGGGATGAAAAAGGTAAAGAATGGTACGATAGATATCTTGGGGTAACAGAACTAATGCCATACGCTAAAGCTGTTAGNGCAAAAAGTCATGAGTTTAATGATGATGGAAATGAAAAAGAAACGGACTATTACAAAATGATGAANATTGTACTTGATGCCGGCTACCGTGGTTATGTTGGAATTGAATATGAAGGTCCTGAGCTAAGTGAAATGGATGGTATAGGTGCTACAAAAAAGTTATTAGAAACGGTCCGAGATAAACTAAGTGGAGATTATAGCTAAAATAGCACNNGCTTTATAATGGCANCAAAATCNTCTAGGCGACTATTTCTAAAAAACTTCTCTGCATTAATTGCTTTATCATCAAGCTCTTTGCCTGCAGCTGTAGTTGATCAACAGAAAAAAGCTCTATTAAAAAGGAATCTTAAGACCATTGCTGCCAATGATCGTGTGCAAATTGGAATAATTGGCATGGGAATCATCGGTTTTATAGATACCATAACAGCGCTATCTGTACCNGGGGTAGAGCTAATTGGAGTATCCGATTTATATAATGGCCGCTTAGATCATTCAAAAGAGGTTTTTGGGGAAAAAATTATTTGTACTCGTGATTATAAAGAGCTTATAAATAATAAAGATATAGATGCCGTTTTAATATGCACACCGGATCATTGGCATGCAAAAATAGCCATAGACGCCTTAAAGGCTGGAAAGCATGTTTATTGCGAAAAACCTATGATTCAAAACTTANCTGATGGAAATAANGTTATCAAAGCACATAAGGACTCAANCTGTGTTTTTCAAGTTGGTAGTCAATTTGTCAGCTCAATAGTTTTTGAAGAGGCTAGAAAACAGTTTTCATCTGGCGCTATTGGAAACCTTAATATGATTGAAGCAAGATACAACCGAAATTCTTCAATCGGAGCCTGGCAATATACAATNCCTCCCGATGCTTCATTAAATACAATTGANTGGGAACAGTTTGTAAGAGGAACGAAAAAACATGCTTTTGACCCTGTTAGGTTTTTCCGTTGGCGTAATTATTGGGAATATGGTACAGGTGTTGCTGGAGATTTATTTGTACATCTTTTTTCTGGGCTTCATCATATTCTTTCTTCAAAAGGACCAGAGCGAGTTGTAGCAACAGGTGGACTACGTTTTTGGGAAGATGGAAGAGATGTCCCTGATATAATGCTTGGGATTTGTGATTATCCAAAAACACCTACTCACCCTGCCTTTAATTTATCTTTACAAACTAACTTTGCACANGGTGGTGGNGGTGGAACAGATATGAAGATAATTGGGAGTGAAGGCGTGATGGACCTTGGTTTTCGTAGTCTGAAGATAACAAAAACCCCGCGCTATAACCCCACAAGAAAACAGCTTGTTGAGGGATATAATTCTGTTAGAACTTTCTCAAATTCTATTAAGAAACAAATCTCAGATAATTATAACAAATATTATGTAGATAGCAGTTCGGATAATGATGAAAAAAATGTATATGAATTTCAANTACCCGATAACTATGATGAGCGATTTGACCACTTTATTAATTTTTTTAATGCTATAAGGGGTGATGGNAAAGTGATAGAAGATTCTGTNTACGGTTTTAGAGCTGCTGCTCCAGCTATACTTAATAATATCAGTTTTCTTAAGCAAAAACCTATTAGATGGAATCCTGAAAAAATGTCTATTAGACCCTAAGGGTCCTAAATCATTATACTTCAAGATAATTATAAAAATACCTTAAGTTAACAAAATGATGATAAGAAAATCTTTTTTTACAGCATCTTTATTTATTATTATGATATTTGCTTCATGCAAAAGTAATAATATTTCAGATCCAGAAATCGCTAGATTAATTTTCCAGGCTGAAAGTGCNTTTAGGGGCGGTTACTATAATGCGGCGCTATCTATAGCTGATAACGCTATATCTCTCAATCCAAATATGCCAGATATACACTTTCTTAGAGGAAGNGTGTTAACTAAACTATCAAGATTTGCTGAGGCTGAGGCTGCTTATCTTAAAGTGATTGCATTAGACTATACATATCAAGGGGCTTGGTTTAATATGGGCACAAATAATCTGAGACAAAATAAAATGTCCCAAGCTATATATAATTATAATAATGAAATGAAAACTCACTCTTCTGCTCAAACAATGGTGCAAATAGGAAAGGCTTATTCTGATTTAGGAAAACTTGACAGCGCATTATTATCCTATGAAAAAGCAATTCNGATTAATAATAATTTTGCCCCTGGTTACATGCGATTAAGCCATCTTAAAAAAGANGCTGGAGAAATTAATGAAGCAATAAATCATGCAAAAACAGGGACTTGAATTAGAACCTNAAAATATTGATTACAAATATTTCATGGGGTCCCTTTTGCTTTTAAATGGGCAGTCAAAATTATCTATACCATATTTTGATCAAGTTGTTAATGATAAACCCTGGCATTATTGGGCACACCATAATCTGGGTCAAGCATTATTTAGGGTTGGTAATAAAACACAAAGTGAGTTTTACATAAATAAAGCTAAAGAGCTTCAAAAAGGAATACAGGAAGTCGAAAACTGGCGCAATCTAGCTAATATGAANCCGGATCAATTTATGTTATGGATTAATCTAGGAAATTCACTAAACAATATGGCGAGAACAAAGGAAGCTAAAGATGCATTTTTAGTTGCACTATCAATAAAACCAATGAATGTGGCTGTTCAAAACAATATAGCGAATTTAAGCTTGATGTTAGGGGATACTTTAGATGCTATCATAAGATATCAAACCATTTTATCGCTAGATTCAACTATAATTGATGTTTGGCAAAANCTGGGGGTGGTTTATGCTAGCTCAGGTAAATTAAATGAAGCACGTAATTCCTGGGAAAGAGCTCTTAAATATGAACCCAACAACAATACAATTATAGAATATTTAAAAACTATAAATAAATAAATTTCAAACAATGACTAAAAGATTTCTTATAGTTGCATTGATAGCATTATTCTCATGTAAAAAACATCATTCAAGCTCTAATGATAAATTACAACTTAGCTTTNCAGATATTACCGAAATTGCAGGTTTATCAGATTTCAAACATGTTTCCGGTGCAATTGGAGACAAATGGTTCCCGGAGTCTATGGGGTCTGGTTGCGGATTTATTGATTATAATTCTGATGGATGGATAGACATTCTTCTTGTTGGTGGTGGAGATTGGCAAAGTAAACCAATCGCCCCCTCCCCTGCTTTATTCTTATACAAAAATAACAAAGATGGTACCTTCAAAAATGTGACTAACGAATCCGGGCTAGGGGAAATCTATACATATGGTTTTGGTGTTTGTGTTGCAGATTATGATAACGATAGCGATCAAGACTTTTTCTTTACAACAATNTGGAATAATTATCTATTTAGAAATGATAATGGACGGTTTATCGATGTAAGTGCTGGTAGCGGGCTAGAAAAAGATTCTCTTTGGAGTACAACCGCGATTTTTTTTGATGCAAACAAGGATGGTTCTGTAGACTTGTTTGTAGGAAGTTATGTTGATTGGAGTCCAGAAAATGATATCTGGTGTACTTTGGATGGCAATACAAANAACTACTGCACCCCGGAACTATATAATGGTATATCTAGCCGATTTTACCAAAACAATGGCAATGGGACTTTCATNGATAAAACAGAAGCTGCTGGCTTCCTTCCTTCGCCTGGAAAAATGTTGGGAGCGGCAGAATTAGATTTTAACAATGACGGTTGGCCAGATTTAGCTGTCGCTAGCGATACACAGAGAGATCTATTATATCAAAATAATGGCAATGGGACTTTTAATGAAATTGGCGCTATAAGTGGGGTTGCATATGATGAAAATGGTAGAGCAAGAGCCGGAATGGGGATCGATGTTGCTGTAATTGATAAATCTGAAAAAGAAACAATATTTGTTGGGAACTTTTCCAAAGAGATGATTAGTGTTTTTNGACATTCAAATGGAAACTTTTTTGATGATATATCTGCAATTTCAAAAATTGGAAGGCCTAGTCTTATGACGTTAACATTTGGATTGTTTCTTTTAGATATAGATCTTGATGGTGATTTAGATTTGTACACTGCAAATGGCCATGTTCAAATAGGGATTGANGAAACACAAGANGGTATTTTTTATCGAGAACCTAGCCACTTATTTCTTAATGATGGAAATGGTGTCTTTAGTGATATTGTTCCTTTAATTGGCGGGCCTCTTTCTGCTCCAATTGTTGGCAGAGGGGCCGCNTATGCAGATTATGATAATAATGGNACATTGGATATTTTAGTAACTGAAAANAATGGGCCTGTTCACCTTATAAGAAACAATAATATCAATAATTATTTGAGNGTAAAAATTCAATCAGTAAATAGTAATCGCGACGGTATAGGAACAAAGCTAATTGCTATAACAAAAGATAATAGAATGATTAGAAAAGTTAAAACCGGCTCTAGTTTTATGTCACATTCTGAAACGACTATAACATTTGGCCTCGGAAACAATCAAAAGGTTGATAGCTTATATGTATATTGGCCAAATAATAAAACTGATATATTTCTAGATATTCAATCTTCACAAGATATATTAATAGTTGAGGAAAAAATTAATTAATTATACAATAAAAACTGCTCTGGTTTTGTCTCTTATATTTTCATGCTCAAAAGATGAAAANCAAATTTATAATGATTCTGAAAAAAGAAATCCGATGGCAAATTATTTTTTAATGCANGGAAATCAGTTTTTAAAAAAGCACGATTTTAAAAAAGCTTTAGCTTTAGCTGATAGCGCAGAATTATATGCTATAAAAAAAGATGATGTATATTTTTTTAAAGGAAGGGTTTTTTCAGAACTTGGAAGATTCTCTAAAGCCGATAAAGCGTATAATAATACAATCAATATTAGCCCTAATTATATCGGCGCTTGGAACAACTTGGGCAACAACGCCTTTAGAAAACAAAATTTTAGCATCGCAGTCAATTACTATAAAAAAGAATTAATTCAAAATAAAACAAGCATTCCATATAGAGCGCTAGGTAGAGCTTATGTAGAGCTTGGNAAGANAGATAGTGCAAGAATATGTTTTCAACATTCAATTGAGCTTAATAATAATTACGCATCAGCTTATTTAAACTTGGCTCAACTAGAAGAGGACGAAGGCAATCTCAATAAGGCCCTAAGGTTTGCAAGCAGAGCATATGCTTTGGAACCAAATAATATAGAATATCAATATGTGTATAGTACAATTCTTGTGCAAATGGATAAAGGTAAAGATGCGATATATAGCCTTAGAGAAATAATAAAAAAATGGCCTTGGCATCATGGCGCTCACTATAATCTCGGTAGGGCTTTAATTCAATCTGGACAAAAAATAGAGGGGCAACAATATTTAGATGAAGCAGAAAACGTACGCGCCGCTCAAGCAAAGATTGACCACTTAGAGAATACTATAAGAGCCCTACCAGATGATCCTTATTCCTATGCTGCGCTAGCATTTGCTCTTAGAAAAGCAGGAAGATTTAACGATTCAATGCATTCTTATAAAGTTGCATTGTTTCTTGATCCAGATAATTATGACATATGGAATAATGTGGCAAATCTATATTTACTACAGGAGGATACTGTTAAAGCAATAAATACATATAATTACATTGTTGAAAAAAATCCTGAATTAATAGATGTATGGTTAAATATGGGTGTTGTATATGCCTTATCCAATAAAAAAGATAATGCAATATATGCTTGGAAACGCGCACTGGAATATCAGCCAGATAATATTTCTGCAATTAAATATTTAAATAAAATCAAAAATAATTAATTTTTGGTTTCTGATAATATGTGGAAGAAAAAAATATTTTTATTTGCAATTTCATTTATTATATCATTTTCTTGTGATGAAAAAAATGTAGTATCGGGGGGTTTTTCATTTCTTGTTACTGGTAATGTTCAGGGTGAGCTATATCCAAAAAAAATGCTCAGAGGAAGCTTGGGTGGCCTTGCGAGGCGGTCAACCTATATAAATAAAGCAAGAATGAATATAAGTCCAATAATTCTCGATGCTGGAAATCTATTTGCCGACAACGCTAACTCTGCAGCATTAATTAAATGTTATAATGAAATTGGTTATGATGCCTTCAATGTTGGGGTTGAGGATTTATCTATTAAAGATGACATAAAGCGCATAGAAAAACTTGCTGATTTTCCATTTATCTCTTCAAATATACTGGACACAAAATCTGGAAAACTTGCATTTAAGCCATATGTGATTATTAAAAAAAATGGGTTTAAAATCGGAATAATTGGCCTGTCTAATAATAGTAAGCATAATACTAAATACACGATTACTGATCCTGTTTCAGCTGGTCAAAAGATGTTAAAAACACTAGCAAAAAAAACTAGGTATCAAGCTGTAATGTTTAATGGATCATATGAGCAAAGCATACAATTAAAAGAAACCCTTAAAGAAGCAGATTTCATATTTGTTAGCGGCCATAAGGAGATACCAAGAAAAACAAGGACTTATGGTGATGGTGCTTTTATATATAATGTTGGTGAATACGGACAGTCGATTGTATCCATTAAAATCAATATAGGACATGTTGATTCATCTTTAAAAGATATAAGTATGCTTCTTGAGCGTGAAAAATTTATTGATGAGACGCTAGAGCTTCTACATGGTGGAGCTTCAATAAGCGTAGAAGAAATGTATTCCGGTAATTACAATATGACAGAAAGAATTAAACGAATACAGTGGGAATTACAATTAGCTAGAGAAGAACTAGAAAAAACCGTTAACACAATTGAGTTTGATTTCATTCCATTATCTGATTTTATAAATGAAGATGAAAAAATAAAGTCAATTATAAATGAAGCGAATATTGAGCTTAACTAGTAAATTATTTATATATGACGCTATGACTAAAGAAAGAAAAATTACTCAGTTTATATATATATTTTTGATAATCATCTTCAATATTATGAATCATAGCATATCATTTGCTCAGCATAATACATCAATAAAATTAATAGATATGGCTAGTTCTTCTGGTATCGATTTTATTCATTATGCGCCCAGACCTCGTTGGTGTGAAATTGGGCCTACGGTGGTTGGGACAGCAACAAACGAAGGGTTAAACCTGGTTTTTGAACAGGAAAAAGAATATTGGAAATCAAATGGCCGATTAATGTCAATGGATGAATTTGCTAATATTCATTTAATAAAAATGAATGGTTCGGGTGCGGCATGGATTGATTATGATCGTGATGGTGATTGGGATCTTTATTTAGTTAACTGTCAAGGAGATGCAAGCATTACTAATGTCCTTTATGAGAATATGGGTAATGGAAAGTTTTCACAAGTAAACAAGTCTGGGGCTGAAGATGACGGAGAAGGAATGGCGGTATCTTCCGCTGATTATAACAACGATGGCTTCCCAGATCTATTTGTTACTAATTATGGAAATTTTAAACTATATAAAAACAATAAAAACAAAACCTTTTCAGATGTTACAAAAGAAGCTTTTCATGGTGGGGTTGGGGATAAATGGTATGGCGGATCCGCTTGGGGGGATTATGATAATGATGGGGATTTAGATTTATATGTTACAGGTTATGTTGATTTTTCCAGAAGGCCAAAGTTTACTAGCTTGCGCTTCCCTATGGATTTTGGTGGCATACCAAATACATTATATAGAAATAACGGGGATGGGTCTTTTACTGATGTCACTATAACCACTGGTATTTTAGATGATGCGTCTAGAAAGTCAATGCAGGCAGTGTTCAATGATTTTAATGAAGATGGGTTGCCTGACCTTTTTGTAACAAATGATACAGATGCGAATGGGTTTTACTTAAATAAGGGAGATGGAACGTTCAAGCAGTTTTCTGGCCCAAGCGGGTTAGGAACAACAGACGGGAGCATGGGTATAGCTTTAGGAGACATTAATAAAGATGGGTTAACAGACGTAGTATATACTAATTACGCCGCTGAAGTGAATACGTTGGCAATGTTACTCGATAATAAATCAAGTAATGATGGAAAATTAAACAATGCAGTGTTTGTACAAGATTTTGAATCTCCTCTTTTACATAAACTAACATGGCCAAAAGTTAGTTGGGCACCTGGGTTATATGATTTAGATAATGATAAAGATTTGGATCTATTTTTTGCTAATGGACATTTAAACTCTGTCAGCGGCGACAACAGGCAGTCAAATCAACTATTTGAGAATGATGGCTTTGGGCGATTTAAGGATATTACAGAAAATTCAGGTGTCCTAAGCGCCGGGACCCGCATTCATCGTTCAGCAATATATGCAGATTATGATAATGATGGTATGGTGGATATGTTTGTTACGGTTAATGGCCAACAAGTAGAAGACGGATCTGGAAATAATATATTTGATGAGTATCAGGGAAGGGGGGTTTTATTTCATAATGAAACAACCAACAAAAATCACTGGATCAAAGTTCGCCTTGAGGGTGTTAAATCAAACAAGGACGGTTTTGGGGCTAAGGTTGTAGTTTATACTTCCAATGAAGCATTCTCGTTATCATTAGTGTCTGGTCAAGGATACTTTTCCTCCCACGCAAAAGAATTATATTTTGGCCTTGGTTCAGAAAGCAAAATTGATAAACTAGAAATAAAGTGGCCAAGCGGTATCAATCAGCATTTTAATAATATTTCTACAAACCAAACAGTATATATTATCGAAAATGGTAAGCTATATCAAAACACCCTGGTCTTAAACAAGCAATAAGCGTTTTTATTAATATCGTTATCTAATAGTTCTTGTTTATATATATAAAAGCATCAGCTTTATTTATTCTGATAGTTGCAAAATTTGTCTTTGCGCAAGTTGAACAACAGGTATCTATGGGACTATCTATGAGCTTCAATATTCCATATGTTGGGCCTATTGATAAATTAGATACATTTGTTTTTGGACCTAACATTTGGCATCATACTGAAACAACTGAAGCAAAAAGGTTTTACGCAAAGATGTTAGTCAATGATTCAAAAGGGAAAATAATTGATACAAAAAATGAGCTATTTTTCAAATATAATATTGAAGATAAAGAATATCAGCAAATGCCATTTGAAAAAGCATTATATAAAAAAGATTCTGTTAAAACAAAAAACATCTCTTCTAAAAAGAAAAGATCTAGTTGGTCGGTGGGCTTTGGGGGGGGTGAAAGCTCTATAGATAGTGTTTATCGAATTAAAGAACATGGTGGGACTGTTCTGGGTGTTGAAAGTATCAAGTGGACAACAACTATCACCGACTCTGCTGATGGTATATTAATTATACAAGAATGGGAAACACCTCTGCTGCCTGCTTTAAGACTTGCTGATTCATTAAATAAATCATTACAACTGTCTCTTGGGCGACCAGATACAAGTATAGCTGGGTTTGGAACAGGATTTTCAAATATGATACTAAAATCCACGAATGTAAACCATCAGTTGCCCCAAATTAATGGTGAAATAATTAAAGCTGTAATTCAAAGCTTTGAAGAGAATGAATTGGATCCAACTTTTACAATGAAGCTTGAGATAACCAATCTGCTAATAGAACCTTTAAATAGAGAGGATTTTATTGTTCCACAACAATATACCATAACAAATAAATAACCATGTTTAACAACCGAATTTACCCCTTACTTATTATTGGCTTATTTGCAATATCTACATCACCAGTTATTGCAAAGCTTTTGCCCTATGTACCTGCTGCTGTGATAGCATTTTGGAGAATGGCAATCGCAAGCGCAGCTTTATGGTTTTATACAAGCTTCTTTTCATATAGTCCAATAAGCCCTAAGAATTCAAGGTTGGTATATTTAGCGGGGGCATCTTTAGCAATGCATTTTATCTTTTGGTTTGGTGCCTTGAAGTTGACATCTATAGCAAACACAACTGTTTTAGGAATAGTTGCACCTGCATTTACATTGTTGATTGAAAAATTGGTATATGGGAAAGAAATAAATACTCTTAGCACCATATCGCTAATGATAATATTTATCGGTTGTATAATTGTTCAGGGTAGTGATTTAGGCAATTTTAGNGGCGTGGGGCTGGGGAATATTATGGCAATTNTNTCAGCTATTTTTTTAGGTATAGTATTTCTCGTTGGTTCAAGAGTTAGACAAAATACTGGGGTACTACCTTACACAAAAAATTTATTTACTGTGTCAGCTATAGTGCTTCTATTTTGTTCTTTATTATTAGATAATTCAATAGTCAATTATAGTATAGAAAATTATTTTTGGTTATTAATGCTGGGTCTGGTACCTACACTAATAGGTCACACTATATTTAGCTATTCAATAAAATTTGTGTCGCCTACTATTATTGCATCCATACCACTNGGTGAGCCTATTATTGCATCTATTCTTGCTTTTATATTATTTAACGAAAGCATTTCTTCTAATGTTGTTATTGGTGGAGTGGTTATAGGGATAGGATTAATTTTATTAATTAGAAATAATAAAAATTAATAGAATGTTCTTATTTCATATTTTTTTATCATTCATATATTCGCCATGAAATTCAGATGGCAAAAGGGCCGCAATATGCCGCATAATATCATCGCCAATATCATATAATTTTTTCTCACGCTTGATACGATCAGAAGGTAGTTCGCATGAAATTGAAAATGGCTTTCCAACTTTAACTGTTACTTGTGGTCTTATGCCCTTAAACCATTTGTTCCAAATATCCTCATCTAAACCAAGAACGCTCATAGGAAGTATTTTACATCTAGATTTTAAGGAAAGATATGTAACTCCTTTTTTAGGTTTACGCAGAGTGGGCCCTGTCGTTGCCTCTGGAAATATTCCTAATATTTCCCCATCTTGCAAAGTTTGAACTGCTTTCTTAATTGTTGAGGGGGCTAGTTTTTGNCTATTTGTNGGAATAAAACCATAAAGCTTTCCCGCAACAATTACTTGCCATTCAATATTTTGATCGCTTGCTGCAAGAAAGCTTATTGGTTTTCGTATTGCATATGCTACAAGGGCTGGATCAAATATATGAAAATGGTTTATCGCTATAATATATGGTCCACTTTTGGGAATATTTTTTCTTCCANATACTTTAGATTTTAATAAAACGGTACATAACAATAAATTTAAATAGCTTGATAAATACCGAACCCATTTTGGTGATAACTTGTAAGAATCCAGCTTAGTTCGTACAGAACTCATTACAATATTATATAGTTAATTATTAATTAAAACGGTAAATCATCGTCGTTTGATGNTTGGGCGGGGGAGCTGCCTCCACCTTCAGTATTACGGCGGCCAAGAGTTGTAAAAGCATTTCCAACNACTTCGGTNGAATATCTTTTCATNCCTTCTTTNTCTTCCCANGATCGTGTTTGTAGNCTACCTTCCACATATACCATTTGTCCNTTTTTTACATACTCTCCTGCAAATTCTGCCTGCTTACCGAATAAAACACATCGNTGCCATTCCGTATGATCTTCCCAATTGCCATCGCTATTTTTTCTAGATTCATTAGTTGCAATACTAAATGTTGCAACGGCGGTNCCGCCTGGGGTAAATCTGCTTTCAGGGTCTCCTCCTANGTGCCCAACNAGTATAACTTTGTTTACACTACCTTTTTGCATGTAATCTCCTATTATTTAACTAAAATTACTTTTTTTGTCTCTTTATAATCATCCCAAATGTAGTTCACATTTTCCTGNTGATTATATATAAAATTNTTTGCTTGTAATAAAACTATATAAGTCCCACTAGAAACAATATTGCCATTTTTATCNAACCCGTTCCATGACATTGAATGTGTGCCNGCATGCGTTCTACCATTAAACAATGTATTGATGTGTTTACCATTAATATTAAAAACATTTAATTTTATTTTCGAATCCAAAGGAATNTCATATCGTATGGATACAGAACGATTAAATGGGTTTGGATATAGAGGGTTCATGGAAAATTGCTCAGGAATTAAACACATTTCTNTTTGAACAGATAATAANTCGCTGTCCATCCATTCCATNCTGNTTATAATCCAATTTCTTAGATAATCTATTTCATCTTGATATGTTTGACCAATATAATAATTAGGCCAAACATATTGTCCCAANGTTGGCCATCGTTCAAAATTTCTATCCGCTGCTTCGCCTATATGTGACTGCAAGGAATCGATCAATGAATTCACAGAAGCGTTTGATAAGAAGTTGTTCCTCAAACTGTTCCAGCGCTGTTGTACTGACCAACGAAAACTTTGATCTGACCAAATGGTACACCACCAATATGGAATACTAAAATCATCATTAGGTAAATCTGCCTCCACCTGCCACCCTTGAGTGTCCCAACCGTTATAATAGTCTGCATTCCCGAACCCAAGATTAAAATCCCAAATTGGCCCTGCNACTAATCGTCCATCANCACTATCTTTATCTTTATGTAAAAAACTNCTAAGCCTATAACCATCAACGTTTTTTGTTATTTCTTGCATAATAAAAAAATCAATAAATGAGCCCCAGTCGATAATGCTGGGATATCCTGTTTCAGGATTTGCAAAGTCGTCACTTAAGATTGTTTGCTCAAAGNTTTCCATGTAACTCATAATATATTGCTGTTGATCATAAACAATTTCATCTGGCTTGGGATAATGGTATTGATAATAGAANCCACCATATGAATCTGANGGTGGTTCAGAGTACCAGCCTCCGANATTTTCTCCGTCCCATTTATCTACCTTAATTATATATCCACCTGTTATATCGTCACCGGATATCTCTTCTGGTTCTAGCTTTGAAATATTTACCCTATTATCATCTCTTTTAATTTTTTCAAACATTACATACANNCCTCTATAATCTCCATCAATTACTAACTCAAAATAATGTGATCTTGTTGCATACTTACCAGCGTCTCTAGCCATTTTATAAATGATTACATTGCGCATCANTGATTTGTCCGTATATGGGGCATTAAATATCCAGTCATTTTCTTCAGGCATCCCAAAAAGNGNGACGTTATTATTTTCACCTAAACTATCTCTAGTTTCAACAGCAAATTGTTTCTTTGGAAACCATGTTGTTGATGATCCACGTATCTCAATTCCAATAAAACCATCATAATGATTATAGGGATCAGATAAGTANTTTATTTCCCCTGGGGCATTATAAATAATTCCCATATGGGCTGTAATTTTNTCTTCATTGGGTATTTCTTGTCCATTTGTGTTCACTACTATTATTGGGAGGTGGGATGAAGAAAACTCNTCNGGGAGATAAAACCATTCAGGNGTNTCCCCATAGTAAGANACNCCNTCGCTTAGTTCAAATGATAAATAAAACAAACCNGACATATCAGANGAGGTNGTATTAACATTGTGAACTTCTATNGCTAAAACATTNTCTCCCGCAGTTAAGACACCATCAAAATNGTTATGATGNAGAANAAAGGCTTCTGGNGCNCCNCCTTGGTACATAACTGCTTCATGGTCTGTNTCAGCAGTTTGGTCATATGNNACTTGAGANCCTGATTCACCCATNTTNGNTGATCTTAANACTTCTNTTCCATTTATATATANTACAAACCCATCNTCATAATCTGCGTGTATAGCTAAAGANNATATTTCTTCCAGANCAACCACATTAAAAGNNTTGCGAAAAAAGACNGANAACGTGTTTGATATAACCGTGTTNTCATCNCCATCTGCATATCCAAANCCTCCCTGTCCTGCGCTCCAATCGCTTGTATCAAAATTTAATTGATTCCAATTNTCTGGCGGTGGNTTAGTGCCAACAAAATAGCTCCAGATATCTTCAGCGTACACTGCGGTTTCCCAGTGTGATTGCGATTGAACAATCGTAAAACTAAATATTGGGATAAAAAAAATAAAGCGTAATATATATATCATAAAAAACTTAAACTTTTTTTCTCTTTATATNTTTCATAAACNATGATANGCAATTTTACTTTTTATATACAGAAAATGATTGGGGATTATCTATAAAATCNTTCAGCGGCTTTGTTACTCCGGCAACACCAATATCTCTAATTTTTCTTACATGATCAAAATCAATCACACTAGTTTGCACACAGGNTCCTTCTCCATTGTTTTGTAATACCACTCCTTCTGGGTCAATTATTTGAGAACCACCTACCCCNCCATATCCAACNCCATTACATGACACAACATAACATTGTTGTGTAATGGCCGTTGCTTGCGATATTACCTGCTCCTGTTTTCTNTCTCCTGTGGTNGTCATGGTTGGAACAATAATGAGCTCTGCATTCAAATGAACAAGGTCTCTAGCTACTTCCGGAAACCATATATCATAACAAATCATGATACCTATATTGCCAATTCCATCCATGTTAAAAACAAAAGGNTCAGAGCCACTTGTTGTTTTTTCATACGGTCTCCAAGGATACCTTTTTCTATATGAGCCCACCATTATTCCTTTAGAAGAAAAAACAGTTGATGTGTTATAAATATTATCATCTGATAATTCATACATACTGCCAGGTATTATCCACAGCTTATAGTTTTTTGCCCAATCCGAAAAAATATTTGTTAANNGACCNGGNATTTCTTGNGCATCTTCTTTCATGTTTTTNCCAATATTCATAGCACATAATTCAGGAAACACTACCATATCNATTTGAGGAAATGTTTTTTGTATGTATAGTAAATATTCCTCCATTCTATTAAGGTTTGTGTCTTGGTCTTGCGTAATATGCATCTGTACAGAGGCAATATTTAAACTGGTTTTTAATTTATTATTACTCATTGTATAGTATTATGAATTGTTATACTCTGCGCCAATTAAGCTTTTCGTGTATGGNTGCTTCGGGGTATTATAAATAGTATGTGGGTCTTCTTCTTCAATTATTTCTCCTTTATATAATACAGCTAATCGATCCACAGTTTCCATAACGATTCTAATATCGTGTGAAATTAATAAAATGGTAAGTTTTGTATCTTTTATTAAAGACTGCAATAAATCAAGGATTGTCTCTTGTGATTTTATGTCTAGAGATGATGTGGGTTCATCTAGAATTAACAAAGANGGNTCTTGCATTAATGCTCTCGCAATCGAAACTCGTTGNCGTTGCCCGCCNGATAGCATATGNGGATATCGGTTTAATAAATCAGTGCTTAACCCTACTCTATCTATACAGTCNTTTAGTTTTTTGGNCCTNCTAGTTAAATCAAGACCTCCAAGAACAACCATTGGCTCCATTAAAATCTCAAAGATTGTCATTCGTGGATTCAAAGACCCTAATGAGTCCTGAAAGACTGCGCTTAATAATTTGCTTGGTTTGTGGTGGCTTATAACAGATCCATCTTCAATGCGTAATGTAATCTCTCCTTTATCTTGATGAATAATTTGAAGCAATGTTTTGGCTAAAGTAGACTTTCCACTACCAGATTCGCCAACAATTCCAAGAATCTCATTTTTATATATATCAAGATTTATATTTATTAATGCATTGTGTTTTCTCCCCTGAGAGATATAGCTCTTAAATAGATTGTTTATTGAACAAAGGGTTTGTTTTTCAGATTCTTTATTAAAATTATTTGATTTTATAAAATCAAGAGAGCGAATTAATGATTGAGAATAACTGTCTTTTGGCTTTTTAAACAGTAGCGCTGTTTCAGAAAATTCAACGATTCTCCCCGCTTTCATTACAGCTGTTTTATCACAATNCTTTTTTATTAATAANAGATCATGTGAGATTAATAGAGTGCTTACTTTTTCTTCGGTACGCAATTCATTGATNAAATCAAGAATTTCTTTTCGTAGGTTTGCATCTAGCGCGGTAGTTACTTCATCAGCAATTAATAATTTTGGCTTAACAGACATGGCAATTGCAATCATTATTCTTTGCATCTGACCACCTGATAATTGATGTGGGTATCGTTTTAAAATATCTTCTCCTNTGTCTAAATATACACGGCTTAACCATTGTTTTACTTTAGANAGGGCTTCTTCTTTTATTATATTAAATCTTCTCATTAATATGAATGAGAATTGTTTACCAATAGTTTGTATGGGGTTTAATGATTGCATTGGGTTTTGAAATACCATAGAAATGTCACGCCCTTTTAATTCGCTTCTACTGTATGTCATTTCTTTATTCTTGAAAAATATTCTACCGCTTATCACACAATCTGAAATTGGCAGTTGATCTAATATGGTCCAGGCTAACATTGTTTTACCACTTCCTGTTTCCCCTATAAGCCCTACGGCTTCACCAGATTCAANATCTAGATTAATTGAATCAAGAAATGTGGTTTCAATATTTCTATGGTATGATTTCAGACTAACGTTTTGTAAAGATAATAACATCCTAATTATTTTCAATTTTTGGGTTCAGATAATCTCGNAAGTCATCACCAATTATATTAAAAGAAAGAACTGTAAATAAAATAAAAAGTCCTGGAAAAACAATAACCCACCAATGATAAAGAAATTGTGCTCGTGATGCTGTAATTAACAACCCCCACTCGGATGAAGGTGGCTCTGCTCCAAGGCCTATAAAAGATAATCCCGCGACGGTCAAAATAGCATATCCCGCATCAATGCTGGCTTGAACAATTACTGGGCTAATGCTATTTGGTAAAATATGTTTTTTTACTATGTGAAATAATGATGCGCCCATACTTTTTGATATTAAAACATAGTCTGAAGATTTTATTATCATTGCCTGTGCGCGGGCGATTCTTACATACCAAGGAAACCAGGATATAGCAATTCCGATCATTACACTGTTTAGNGACCCACCTANTGCAATGGCTATTACGATTGGAAGCACCAATGGTGGAAACGAAAGGAATGCATCAGATATTCTCATAATAATTTCATCTAATTTTTTTCCAGATACACCCGCTATAAATCCTAAAGGTGCNCCTAGCACAACAGACATTAACACTACACCAATAGCNACTCTAATGGAAACTAATCCCCCGCGAAGGGTTAGCGTAAACATGTCTCTGCCTGCGGCATCTGTTCCAAAAAAATGCGATAATGATGGTGCTTGATTATTTATTTCAAGATGTACTGCACCAATCAAATCATCAGAGTAAGGAGATAAAAANGGAATGAGGATAGCTAATAAAATGATTNTAGACAAAAATAATATAGAAACTGTTGTTGTGTTTTTGTGTTTAGCAAATATGAAAAAATTCTTCATGATATCANATNGTTCTAGGGTCAATGATTAGATATAACATATCAATTANAAAATTTATCANTACATAGCTAATGGAATAAATTAATGTTAATCCTACAATTGCTGGGAAATCACCTGTTAGTATAGATAAAACTCCAAACTGGCCAAGGCCTGGCCAATCAAAAATTGATTCGATAAGAAATGTCCCNCCAAGCATCATTCCATAGCTTAGTCCTACAATGGTTGAAACNGGAACAAGCGTATTTTTATAAGCGGAGCTTGTAACGGCCTTTTGCGGACTAAAGCCAAATGATAATAATGTAGTAAAAAANGGNTCCTTCATTGTGTCCATTAAAGAGGATTTGGATATTCGAATGACTATACCCACTACAGCCACACTCATCGTTATCACAGGTAAAGATATATAATGAACTGCATTNATAAATAAANCCCATTCACCAGAAACGAACGTATCAAATAATATAAAACCTGTGTTTATAATTAAATCTGTATTCATATATATATCAGTTGAAAATCTTCCCTGAAGAGGAAACCAGCCAAGCCAAGCAAAAAAAACAATTTGAAGGATCATCCCTAACCAAAATACTGGTATAGCAAGACCTGCATAACCTAATCCTCGTATAATAAGATCAATACTNGTGTTGTTTTTCAACGCAGCAATTAATCCTAAAGGGAAAGCAATTAAAATAGATAACAGCATTGAAACACTGACCAGTTCAAACGTAGCGGAAAAACGACTAGATAATTCCATCGTTATTGGTTGTTTNGTCCGCAATGAGGTTCCTAAATCACCATGGAAAATATTTGATATATAGTTAATGTATTGTTTGCCTAAGGATTTTTCTAAGCCAAGGGTTTTCCGCGCAACTTCTAATTGTTCTTCTGTTGGGTGTGAGCCAACCCATANAGCTGTAGGGTCGCCGGGAAGCCAGTGAGCAATGAAAAAAGTGATTGTTACAACAACAAAAATNACCCCNGCCATCATAAGCAATCGTTGAAGAAAATAATTAATCACTTTTTCTTTCCANGTTATAAATTAAAAGAGTTGAGTATGCTGGGTTTGCTCTTAGCCCGTGGATGTCTGCTCTATAAACAGATTGAACATTCAAGTCTGATGCGGGAATAACAACACAGTCATCGATTAGTTTTTCTTGAATTNCTTTATAATNTTTTTTTGATATTTCTGGTTGNGTAGTCTCATATTCCCAAGCTATGGNTATTAATGAATCCACTTCAGGGTTACTGTAATAAGACAAATTAAATAAAGGGTTTTTCTGGGTTTCATATAAACCAAAAAACCAATCNGAAGGAGACGAATAGGTTGGCCACCAGGCCATAGATATAATGTTTGGAGCCGTCTTTATATTTTTTGCCTTTTCCCAGTTTGTAGACCATAGCCCTGGTTTAAGTTTTGTGTTTATACCAATTTTTCTCAAGTTATCAAACATCGTTANCGCAGTTAATCGATACTCTTCAGAGGTAGANACATAGNAAAAATCAANATTGATTTCCTTATTTGATAAACCAGATTGTTTTAGATAGTTCTCAGCCTTTTGTAAATCAAATGAAATAAGACTATCCGGGGCAATAAATAAAGGAGTGTTTGATGGGATTAACCCTANGGGCTCACGCCCAAGATTTCCATAGANATATTGATTGATTTTTTTTCGATCGAATGCTGCCGCAATTGCTCTGCGAACAAAAACATTATCGGTGGGGTGTTTCTTTGTGTTTAATAAGTAAAAATGATTAATCCATGCAGGGAAAAAAGAAACATTAACATCATCCAAGTTTTTTAATCTATCTAAGAGCTGGTTTGGTATCAATACAGCATAATCTGCCAGACCGCTTTCTACCATTTGTAATCTTGTAGAAGATTCTGATACCACACGAATTTGTATCGTTTCAAAATAATGTGGCTTATCCCATCCGCCCCAATACGTATTGTTTCGAACAAGTTCAATTTGATGATTCCTTTGCCAACTATTAAACATATAGGGACCTGTTCCCGCGACAAATCCGCTGCCAATTGAATCTGGGGACATGTTCTTCGTTGCGGGTGAATACATCCATGCTCCATATTGGGAACTTACAATTCTATCTAAAGGAACAGGTTTATCTAAAATAAATGTAACATCATGTTCGCCATCTACCCGCACTTCTTTAACGTTGGACCAGATATAGCTTGCACCCCGATAAAATGATTTGTTTCTATTAATCACATACTTTACTGCATCTGCATTAAAATATTGACCATCNTGAAAATATACATTTTTTCTTAATGCAAATTTCCAAACAAGACCATCCTTAGATTTTGTGTAAGCAGTTGCAAGNCCTGGTATTATTTTATGATCATTATCTGAAGCATCCAGCCACAGCAGGGGTTCATACATGTTTGACATGGGCAACACCTCTAAAGAATATGCTGTTGCAGGATCCCAATCAGCAACATCATCATATGTTGCAATAACAAAGACATTGCCGTTGTTTTGAATTTCTGATGTGCAAGATATATAAAAAATTAATAAGAAAAATGCTAGGCGCTTGATCCAAACCATAAAGCTATTCCAAAGATTNATTGAATAGTATCTATAAAAAACAAACCTGATTACAAAACATCAACGATTAAGAACCAATTTTTTTGTTAAAACATCGCTTTCGTTTGTTAAGCGACAAAAATAGATGCCACTTGGCACAAAGCTCCCNGNGTTATCTACGCCAGTCCATTGAACATTGTGGTTTCCTGCGCGCTGCAATCCATTGTGTATTGTAAATATTTCTCTACCCAATAAATCGTATATGGCTAAATAAATATTTTCTGTTTTNCTCAGCGAATAATGAAACTGNGTTTGGGGATTAAAAGGGTTTGGATAATTCTGATCTAATGAGGNTGATTTTGGAATAATNGCTTCTATATCATCTGTTGCNAGNTCAGAAGANCCNTCGTGTTCCAAAAAATAAATGTGAGGCTTAAGTGCNTCAAGNGNTGCACTAGTAAAAACTATATCTCCTATATTGTCATTATCAATATCTCCTGAAAATAGTTTNGCTACTCTAGTCCAACACCCTGCCCAAGTTCCGTCACATCCGTTATCTGTCGTATCATCCAAAAATATAATGTGTTCTATAAAGCTAGAGTCGGACAATGGATCGTCTCCAACAAACTCCCAATCGTACACAGCTTCATTATAATGACCCGCTAAATAAAGGTTTGGCTTTCCATCCATATCGGCATCGCCTATATTTATTTGTCTTAAGCCACCCTGGTAATGATTAAAATAATGAAAGTTCGAAAATGTGATATTGCTTACATCATCACTTCCCTCAATTGCATAAAAATAACCTGGTGTTAGCAACGTTCCAGCGAAATTATCTGTCCCCGAGGTAACCGCATATAATTCGTTTGTACTGTTCCCATCAAAATTTGCCATAACTAAACTTTGGTTCGCTCGCTCATTTACTTCGTTGCTAACATAGAAGTCGGTTTGATAAGAGTATAGATCCTCTGAGCCTGTATTTTCATATATAATTAAACGATAATACTCATAGGCAACTGTATAAATTTCCATAAGTCCATCTTGATCTAAATCGTTCACATAAATATTATACCCACTCCAGTTTGTCGTTATTGGATCTGTATACTCAATATGCCATGACGCAGAATCTAAATCACTATTTTCCAATTCGAATATCATGAAATGACTACTGCCTGTGGTTCCCCACGGGCCATTCATTATTGAAACAATAACTTCCTGATTTGCGTCTCCGTCTAGCTCTGCTGCAACAATCTGCCCAGCTTCCCAAACGCTATCCAAACCCATGTCCCATGTTGTGGTTGGCATGTACGGAAATAAAAGAGAATCAGTATTCCACTCAAAAATTTGTAATCCATGTCCGCCTGGTGTCCCTGGTTCTGTATCTGCTAAGACAAGAATTTCTGGAATATTATCACCATCTAGATCGCTAACTGCTACACTGGAATAATTACCGGGAGCACAGCTTAAATCGTCAAAATAGTAATACCATTGCAATGCAATAGAGTCGTTTGCTACTGCTTCGAAGTGATATACGCCATTGCAAAAACTACCTGTATAACTACTTGTTACTATAAAATCACCAAACCCATCATTATCAAAATCGTAGGGTCCAACCATGCTCCAGGGCGGCCCATCGGGATGCAGCCCTCCGCTTCCCCAGGATAAATCTGTCCATTTTACTGAAAACGCACTGTCGACTTCCGCGCCTATGATTAACGTAAAGCTTAGAGAAATCATGATTGTATTAATATATATTCTCATCGAGCTGCTCCTCTAGAATGTTAAGAAAATAGCAGGTTTATACTATTCATGCTTTTAATTTACATTATCCAAGTAATTAATCATGAATATAGTTAAATATCTATTTTTGTTGTTTGCAATAATGTTCGTTACAACAATTGTTGCCCAAACACCGTTTCTGGAATCTTTACCGTATGTGTCTCCTGATTTTCAACAATACCCAATAAGACACCATACAGATCATAATTACCCAACACAAACCACTAACGGTATCAATGCAAGGTTTGATGGCCGTATTTTTACTAATAACATTGTAGCATTCAATTGCCCGGCCGGTATTTCTTGTTATGATGGCCATGCGGGAAACGATTATCATATGCCGATCAACACACCAATCCTAGCTGCTGCAGACGGATTTGTGGTCTGGTCAGCCTTTTCTCCTGGTGCAGACCCGTGCCCAGGGGGCATAGCTCCCAATGGAGATACTGGTATTATCATTATTTATCATAATAATGATTATTATACTTGTTACCTTCATTTAAACCCACCATTAAACGTTGAAGTGGGAGAAACGGTTGCGGCTGGAGACACCATCGGATTTAATGGGATGACAGGTTGTGCAACCTCCCCTCATTTACATTTTGAGGTTCGAAAAGAAAATTACTTCTTTGATCAACAGTTGCCCTGGGTGGTTGACCCATACGGCTGGTGGGGTGATTATGAAGACCCAATTATTAGCTTGCGGGGTTTTGAAAATGAATGGCTATGGAAATCCAACTGGATTGTAGATGATGGGGATGTTTCCTTTCAACGGTTTTACGGTCCGAACTGGTCATATCAAAACATAGGGTATAATGATGATTCGTGGACTGTGCCGGTTTCTAATGATGAAGAAAATAGTGCTCATTATGCTATATGGGTGCCTGAGCTCGCTGATAGCGGGGAATTCAATATCGACGTGTTTCTACCTGATGTTTCAGATCTAGCTACCGCTGCGCAATATGAAATCATTATAAAGGATACCGCTGGTATAAATACAAAAAGCACAATAATTGTTGACCAAACAAGCAATCCCAATAATTTTATTACAATTGCCACAGTAGGTTTGCGAACAGGGTCCAATTGTGCGATTATTCTAAGAGATGTGGTGGGCCCTACATCTTCAGGTTCTTTTGTCGCCTTTGACGCAATTCGTTTTGTAAATAATCAACAGGTGGGAATTAGTAATGAAAATGATCNTGTAATAACACCTAGCGATATAATNGTACATCCTTCCTACCCAAACCCTTTTAACGCCAACANAACAATTCATTATCAAACTCAACAAAAAAGAANGATAGATNTTTCCATATTTGATATATCTGGAAAACATGTTAATACACTNGTAGATGAATTTAAAGAGTCGGGTAAACATGCCGTTACTTGGGGCGGTTCCAATAACAACAATCAGACTGTTCCGTCTGGTGTGTATTATTGTATTGTTACATCTAATGGGTATCGGTACGCCCAAAAAATTATACTTTTAAAATAGCTATACGCCTATTTAATCAAGAGCATTTTACCTGATCTTGTTAACAGATCTGTCTTTAATTGATAAATATAAACACCTGATCCAGCCGCTTTATACTGATGATTGGTTCCCCTCCATGTTATTTCCATATTACCGGGAGAAAAGTTTCCATTAAACAGTCTTTTTACAAGCTGTCCTTTATAATTATATATAGTTAGTGAACCATTTGTTTCTAATGGTATGCTTAAAAATATTGTTGTTTCATACGTAAATGGGTTTGGATAATTACCATAACGGTCATCAACAACCTGTGGTTTTCCTACAAAAACAAAGTTGATGTCTTTTATATTAAACTCCACATCAACCACGTGGAGTTGTAAATATCCATCGCCTTGCTCAATATAATGTTCTCCTACAAATACATATTCCCAATCCTGCCATCCTCCTGTTTTTGGAATAGCAACTACTTCGCCAATGGTTTCTTCGTTGTACAACAGGCGAAGCCGCCCTCCGCTAACGTTCGAAGCAATTCGTACGCTAACTGTGTATATGCCTGATGAGTCTGATTGAAGAGTATATCCTGTCCAATCACCAGCATTAGTCCACCCTATATTATACTCCGCACCAACATTATCTGTGCTTCGTTGAATATCAACACCGTCGTTTCGGTATGTCCACCCTGTGTTCCAGGATTGCGAGTTGCCTCCAAATTTATCGGGATCTTCGAACACCTCATCTTCA
>NZXC01000007.1 GCA_002701785.1 Fidelibacterota bacterium | reverse complement strand
TTTTTTGCTGTAATGATTCCAAATTTCATGGTAAAACAAACTTGGAAAGAAATAAACGATTGGACAATAGCCACCCGACATAGCGCATATTATCCCACACCTCTTCTACAATCAATTACAGGCGCAGGAAAGTTTAAAATTGTTTCAGGGCAATTTGAATTTCCGAATCTGGTGGGCTTGAATAATGAGATATTGGCAACAAAAGTCATAGGCTCAGGATTGTTTACAGCAAAAGCTGGCTTGTTATTAGGTCTGGGAGGAGGCGATTTAAACCCTCTATCAACCATTGATGTGCCGCTGGTTTATCCTCGTTTATCCGTTTATTATAATGGTTGGGGATTGCGATTTGGAGCTGATTATGCCAGATCATTAACGGGGCGCTGGTCCGGATTTATTGATGGAGATTTATTTCTGTATCCCGGGAGTTCATATGGATTATTTTATGAAAGTAAAATATTACTTATTTGGACCAAAAATCATCGTTTTCGCCTAATGCTTGGATATAAAATCACATATGGAGAATATCCGTATGGTGCACATTGGCAGATAATTCCACCAAAACTTCCGACATTTTCTGATGGATGGCCATTGATAGACATTCAGATATCCTGGTAATATTTGGCTAACAAATCATTCGTATTACATAATAACAAACAATAACTTATAAATATGATCTCCCGAAAAAACATTTTGTTCATAGGTTTATTTTCTCTCCAGCTTATTTATGCTCAGAATAAGATACAGGGCGTTATCCAAAATGAAAAAACACAAGAGCCAATTATTGGAGTTAATATTTTACTTCTTGGCAGTGAAACGGGTACNGTTACCGATATTAGCGGATCATTTGAGCTTATAGTTCCTGATAATAAAAACCCGACNNTACGACTTTCTCATATTGGGTATAATACAAGAGAAGTAATTATTGATTCAAGTTTCAATGGAATATTGTTTTTAACTCCNGCCATTATCAAAGGGCAAGAAATTGAAGTGGTTGGCGTAAAGTCGAAAACAGAGATGGATGTTGCGTCATCGGTGGATATGCTAGATATTGCAGAAATAGAAATTCAAGGAGCTAGAGACATCGGCAGCGCATTGCGGCGGGTAAGCAGCGTAAAAATGGATTATTCAACNAGCGGTAAACAAACAATAAGTATTAGAGGAAGTAATGCCACAGATGTTGCAGTTTTTTTGGATGGAGTNCGATTGAATGATGCAAATACAGGGGTAGCTGATCTTTCAACTATTGATCTTAATTCATTAGAGCAAATTCAAGTTATCAAAGGAGGNAACTCTTCATTATTTGGTAGTGGAGCAATTGGCGGAGTGGTCAATATGGAGAGCAAAACCGCAGAAAAAAATTCTATTTATGTTAATACAGGATTAGGGAAAACGTATGATGATGACATGGATCTTTCTATTGGAGCAACCACAGTCTTTGGTCCTGCAGGATTAGGTGGAAGATATACGGCCAAAGCCAGGGCTTTTGGAGGAAGAACTATAACGACATCTTTATTTGCAAACGCCTTTGGTGGAATAGACTTTTCTTCCGGGAGGCTAGACTTACGAGGGTTTCAGTTAAATAAAAATTTACAATTTCCATCAGGGAGCGTAGACAGTGGAGATAGTCTATCAATTGTGAGCATGAACTATCGTGGAAGTATTTTTGGAACAAGCGGCTGGAAACTATTAGCCGGGTTAAAAAATTGGAGTTTAAATCAAAACTTCTTTTCTAGTTTAAATGAACACCTAAGCGATCAATCTCAAAATGTTCATATATCAAAACTAATGAACTGGCGTGATTTTGAAGGTACGGTACAATATGAAGCAGAGTATCAAACTTTTAATGGGGATAAATCTTATTTCAATATTAATGGAGATCCAACTGTCAATCATATTGCAGATATGATACGTAATACAGATGCGTTAGCTTTTGTTACACGCTGGTCTGCAGATGCAGATCATTCAAAAATTGATTTTATTAATTGGGAATTTTCTTACCGAATGGATCAGGTAGAAACATTGCAAAATGAACATTATGAGTTCCCAATTTTAGAAACGGAAAATCAAAACATTATTTATGATATTCCTGAATCACGTGAATTAACACATATTTCTAGTAAACGCTTAGGCATACATGTTGAAGGAAGAGGCCAAAAATCTTGGTATTCCATATTTGCAAATCAAGGGAACAATCAACGCCTCCCCACACTTGCTGATTTGTTTCGTTTTACGAACACAGAAACAGACAGTTTAATTGATAGTCTTTTAACTAGAGAATATTTGAATACTACAGAGCTAAACCTGCAATTACGAGTATCAAATCCTGAGACAGAACTACCAATTGACGAAGTATCATTTGGTATAGACATGTTTATGAATGGCTATACAAGTAAGATTGCATATAGAGCNTTTGAAGGATCCCCCTCCATTCCATTTAATGAACCAACAGCAGAAATTAGAGGGCTGGAGGCAAGTGCAGGGGTGCGCATGCTTGAGGATAAATTCTTGATTTCTACTAGCGCAACCTTTTTAGATATAAGTTCACCCATTGCTTTCCCAAATAAGCCAGAATACCGTATTGTTTTTACAAGCGAGGTTAATTTAAACTGGCTAGTAATAAGCCTAGATCATGTTGATGAAGGGGAACAATATTATATTATTCCAGGCATAGGTGAGGGCATAAGAAAACCTCGAGAAAATGCAAACCTTAATATAACAATGCGTAAACAGCTCCTTGGGCTAGATTGGTCATTATCATATACATGGCGAAATTTACTTTCNAAAGATGAATTAGATTGGACTTTAGAAGAAAGTTTACGTAAAGGATTTAATTATTTTGAGAAATATAGAGAAATTATCAATCTCAGAGTTGAACTATGATGGATCGATTTCATTTACCAATTATAGTATTAATTGTGTTTATATCGTGCGAAACGCCCTTTTCAACAAAGCCATCTAATGATGAAGATTTATTTGTCGTTTCTCATAATTATGATCAAAGTCCTATTTTTCATAAAACCGCAGTGCAGGTTTCGTGGTCAAATATAACAATTGAAGATTTTAAAGAATTCCGAATTGAAAAAGCAAAGATTGTGGGAGATGATTATTTATGGTCTGATTTGGCACGAGTGCCAGATTCATTGGCAACTTCTTTTATAGACACTCTTGATGATGATGGGACTTTTCAATATAGAGTTAGAGTAGTAGATCAACGCGATCAATATAGATATGAACTCTCTGAACAATTTTCTGTGCCAAATGTGTCATCATTGTATATACCCGATCATTATTTTGATTTAGAAACTAGCTACTACACCAAGTTTATTGATAATGGTGATAGTATTGTATTTCGTCCAGGGGTATATCCAGGGAATCATAATTTGTTAAATAAAAATGTTGTAATTACATCTACCCATGGGTCAATTATTACAATTTTAAGCGGTGTTAATAATCGCCAGTCAGTTATTAGAATTAATAAAGGGAAGTTAGAAAACCTAGGCATTCAAAACGGTAGAGGGCTTGTGGGTGGAGGAGTATGGGCAGGTGGCACAGCATTAATAAAAAATTGTTTTATAAAAAATAATTTTGCGCTGGAAGATACCGATGCAAATATGCAAATATACCCATCAGGTCACGGTGGAGGGGTATTTATAACGGACACGGCTGAAGTCGTTGATTGTAAAATAGTACGCAATCGAGCGAGAAGAGGAGGCGGGGGTGTAGCAATAGATGAATTTGGAGTTCTTAGAAATTCTATTATTTATGCTAATTCTAATCTTTCAGCGCCACTATCAGAACCCCCATATTCAGGTGGTGGAGTNTTTATTTCTGATCACTCGTTTAATGCTATTGTCCGCAACTGCAGATTAACTAGAAATCAATCATTAGGAATTGGCGGAGGAATTTGTGTAGATGGCCCAGCAAGGGTTGAGAATTGCATATTTAATTATAATTATGCACGGGTTGGCGGCGGCGGATATGGACTTAGCGAAGGGAATACTGAAAATTTAATTAATTGTACATTTTATCGTAATTCTGCATCTCATAATCCAAATTATTCAATAATTAGCTATGGGGATCTTGATATTATTAATTGTATTGTTTCACGCGGTGCGCTTGTTGAAAGTGTAAATAATAAGTTTTATTCAATGAATAGCGTGTATTCATTGATTCAAGAAGCTACAAATTGTGCTGGCTCAGGGAATAAAGTAGGAGACCCACTGTTTATCGATCCTGAAAACTCTAATTTTACGCTTGAACCTAGTTCTCCAGCTATAAATTCAGGTCACCCCGCCAATCAATATAAAGACTCTAATGGTTCTAGGAATGATATGGGTGCATATGGTGGCCCATATGGGAATTCCTGGGATTAATTTATTCTATTAACCCTCTAATAGATATTATTTCCCACTGTTTCATCGCAGCATTATCTGCTGTGAGCGTAACTGGATAAATGCTAACAGCATCTCGGTGAAAAAAAACATTTCCATTAAAACGCGCACTATCTCCTGCAGAGATACTTACGTTATGTCGAAAAAATAACCCTTTTTCTATCTGATCATTTATCATCGTAATTACTGTATGAACTTCCCATCCNGATATATTGTAGTCTGAAGTATTGGCGATTTCCCAATCAGCAACTATATACCCATCATAACCCTGGAACTCTAACCCCCACAATTGTGCTTCAATAGANACATANCTTGAAGAAGAAGAAGAAACTTCATCTTCACAGCTAAAGAATATTAGCGAAGTAAATAAAAATATTATATATCGAACCTTTATTAGCATTATTCTAGAATAATTTATGATGCTTTTTCCGTATATTAACTAAGAATTTCTTATGAAGAAGAGGTTTCTATTTTATAAAACAATAACAGCGCCAAGTCNTTTTTATTTTGTAAAAGAACTATTTTTTGTGCTNCTTATATCAAACGCAAACATTGCAGCCCAAGCATATTCATTAAAAGGGCAAATGTGGGGAAGCCTTTTGCGTGGCAATGATCCGCCCANAGGAANATCTAATTATGAAGAAAGNTGGGGATATATTCCAACCCTATCTTTCGAGAGAAATTTAATTAATAATAGTGTTATAGATTTAGAATGGGCCTACAAAATTGGCAAAGTATATTCTGGAGATTATTCTATTGNNACACTGGATGCTCCATATCGAATATGGTTTCGTTATTCAAGCGATCGAATTGAAGCGCGCTTAGGTCTTCAAAAAATTTCATTTGGCCCNGCGATGATTTTACGATCTTTGTCTTGGTTTGATACAATCGATATTAAAGACCCAACAGGACAAACAGACGCTGTAGAAGCATTTCGATTGCGAATATTTCCAAANAATTCTATTGGTTTGTGGCTATGGTCAATTAATAANGATCAAGATACATTATCTTTTGGNGGGCGCACAGAACTTAGTATCANTGCNGGTGAACTAGGATTTACCTATCACACAGATCAAAGNACNCNNCCACAGAGNATCGGCCAANCNCCTGNATATATATCTAANGCCCANCAACGGATTGCGTTTGATTATCGATATGATGGGTATATAGGGTTTTGGTTNGAAGNTGCAGGNNTATTATCAAATAGCAAAAGCAATATACNACCAAACCGATTTACATTATTTACTGNAGGGGCCGATTATACAATCCCAATTGGNCCTGGGCTTTTAGTTATGGNAGAAAATATGAATATAAGAGAATTTTCAACCGTTACAGATAGTATCNACACACATAATTATACAGCNTTTATGGCAAGTCTNCCNGTAAACATGCTTATTCAGTTGATGTTTATCACCCANGTTGATTGGGATAACAANAATGTATATAANTTTCTAAGGAGCAGTATAACATATGATCATTTCAGCTTAAATTTGATTTTATCATCTAGTCCAAAACGAAGNGATTATGATATAACCGAAGAATATCTCCCNAGAACNGTTTCAGGTTTTGGGNNNGGGATTCAGNTCATGCTTATATATAATCATTAAAGGTAAAGAAAAAAATGGAAAAAACTGTAGTATCTATAACAAACCTATTAAAGCAATTCCCTGTTGGCGGTGATTTTTTTATAGCATTAAAAGATGTTAATCTTAAATTGAATGAAGGGGGATTTCTAGGACTGGTTGGTCCCTCTGGTTCTGGAAAAACAACATTATTAAATATTATTGGCGGTCTAGACTCTCCAACTCAAGGGGATGTCCATGTATTAGGACACTCCATGGATAATACCTCTCACAATGAAAGGGCGCGCCTAAGACGCAAACATATGGGATTCATTTTCCAAAGCTATAACCTACTTCCCGTTTATACGGTTTTTGAGAATGTAGAATTACCATTGATTTTAAATAATATTGATCCAAATGAACGAGAAAAGCTAGTAAGTGAAGCCATAGAAGCAGTTGGCCTAAGCCACAGGCGAAATGCAAGACCAACAACGTTAAGCGGTGGAGAATCTCAGCGGACAGCAATTGCCAGGGCAATTGTACACAAACCAGCATTGATACTCGCTGACGAACCAACTGCAAATTTAGATGCAGAAAATTCTCACCACATTATGAAGATACTTGTAGAACTGAATAAGGAACTAACCTCTTCTTTTGTATTTGCTACGCACGANGAGAAAATTATGGGCTATTTGAAAAGAATAGTATATTTAGAGGATGGGCAGATTATAAAAGATGAAACGATCAAATAAGCTGAAAGCGCTTAATTAATATGTTATTTAACATTGCACTAAAAAATTTGCTAGGCGCAAAGTTGCGGACTATACTGAATGTTTTTGTTACAGCATTTTCGTTTTTTATCATTTTATTAATGATGGGTATGTATGATGGAATGTTACAGCATGCAAAGAACGTTACAATTGACACTGAAATTGCAGGAGGAGCATACTGGCACCCTGAATATGATCCATTAGACCCAATGTCCTATGAAGATGCACATTCTAATTTGCCACAGGATGTACAATTACTTGTTGATAAGAAAAAAGCATTTCCTGTATTAGTAAGTCAAGTTTCGATTTATCCTGGGGGTCGCATTATGCCTGCCATATTAAAAGGAATTCCTCCAGATCAGAATATTGTTAATATGCCAACACAAGCATTAGAGGGCATTAATAATGGGACAATACCTGTTTTAATTGGGAAAGGAATGGCAAAAGATTCCAAACTAGAGGTGGGAGATTCTTTTACCATCCGTTGGATGGATGCAGATCAGACGTATGATGCGGATGAAGGTACGGTAGTATATATAATGGACACAGAAAACTTCAAATTAGACATGGGACATATATGGGTCCCTCTTAATGTTGTTCAGTCTATGCTAGAAATGAAAGAAGAAGCAACATATGTAACCTATGCAAAAGGATTATCAGAAGATGTTAATAGCGGCGAGTGGATATCTCGAGATGTTAATTACCTAGTTCAAGATATGGAGGCGATAATTGAAGCAGACAAGCCAGGAGCACAGATTATGTTCATGATTTTGTTAGCATTGGCAGCAATGGGGATCTTTAATGCACAAGTTCTGTCCATATTTAGACGAGGGAAAGAAATTGGTACGCTGATGGCGTTAGGCATGACCCGATCTCGAGTGGTAGGTTTGTTTACACTAGAAGGAGGCCTTAATGCTGTACTAGCAACCATTATGATGGTGATATTATTTGGGCCCATACTGTGGTATTTTGGCTCAGAGGGAATTCCTCTTCCCCTTGATTATTCTGAAATGGGATTGATTATGGCCAAGCGCCTGATCCCTGTATATTCAATCGGCCTTATTGTATCAACTATGTCATTAGTATCTATCATTGTATTAATTGTTAGCTATATCCCATCCAGAAAAATTACTCATATGAAACCAACTGACGCCCTTCGAGGAAAAGCAATTGCATGATTAAGTTTTTGACGAAAGGATTGCTTCGAGATCGCACTAGGAGCTTTTTCCCTGTATTGGTTATTACGATATCGGTTGCAATTGTAGTATTTGCAAGCGGGTTTATGAGAGGCATGATGAATAGTTTATTGCTGGATACTGCCGTGATCTTATCAGGTCACGAGAAAATAGTCACACGCGCTTACAATGACGAAAGTATGCTTATGCCTAACGATTTGGCTTTGTTAGATACCGGTGCATTGATCGATAAATTAGAAAAGGAATACCCGAATTTCTTTTGGACTCCTCGTATTACTTTTGCAGGACTTCTGGATGTTCCTGATGAAAAAGGAGAGACCAAGTCGCAGGGGCCTGTGATTGGTATGGGAATTGATTTTTTTTCCGAAGGATCCCGTCAAATTGAAATTTGGGAACTTGAAAGAAACCTTATTAGCGGCACTCTTCCTGTTAAGAAAAACGATGCCCTTATCAGTTCAAAGTTAGCTGATAAGCTAAATATTTTAGTTGGTGAGCAAGCTACCTTCATTGGATCCACAATGGATAATGCCTTCACTACCTATAATTATAATATTGTAGGAACCTTTAATTTGAGAAAAGGGCAGTCGGATAGACAAATGATGTTGGTAGATATTTCTGGTGCTCGTGAGGCTCTAGACATGGATAATGCAGCATCTGCAATTTTCGGTTTTATGCATGATTTATATTATGATGATGCCGCTGTTGTTGCGCTGCGAACCAACTATAATAATATAGAAAGNGATAGTTTGGATATTTTTAGTCCATTAATGCTTGCGTTGCGAGACGGCAATCAAATGGGCACAATGGTGGATATGAGCAATGCAATGCTGGCAATTATGGGATCAGTATTTTTAGTCATCGTTATGGTTGTTCTTTGGAATATGGGATTAATGAATGGATTGCGCCGTTATGGTGAAGTTGGCCTTCGTTTGGCAATAGGGGANCCTAAAGGGCATGTATACAGATCATTAATTANGGAAGCAGTAATTATTGGTTTGTTTGGAACAGTAATTGGNACTGGNCTTGGCCTTTCTTTAACCTACTACGTGCAAGAAAACGGTATAGACTATACCAAAGGAATGGAAGCACTATCAAATTCTTCTATGGTAATGCCCAATATTTTCTATGCACAAGTAACACCCGACCTTTTATATATAGGGTTTTTCCCAGGCGTATTAGCAACTGTATTTGGGACCATGTTGGCGGGACTGGCTATATATAAACGAGAAATGTCTCAATTATTTAAAGAGTTGGAAACATGATAATTAAAATTATTATTCTTATATCGTTTAGTTTTATACTAGGACAGCCTAACGAATTAACAGTCCAAGAAATTATTTCTGCAATGGATGATAATCTAAATGCAAAAAGTCGCGTACTTACGAGTAAAATGATTGTACATGGTCGAAGATCCAGCCGGACAATCGAATCAAAAAATTGGGTGGTTGGAATCAATCAGGCTTTTACGGAATATTTATCACCCCCACGTGAAGCAGGAACAAAAATGTTAAAATTAGATGATAAACTCTGGACGTATTCTCCCCAGACAGATCGCGTGATCCAGATTTCTGGNCATATGCTAAGGCAATCCGTTATGGGGTCTGATATGTCATACAACGATATGATGGAAGATCGCCCTTTATCAGAATTATATGATGCCATATTAGAAGGATCTATTATCATCGATGGGCGTGATCACTGGATTATGTTATTAAAAGCAAAGGCAAAGGGATTATCATACCCACAACGAAGGGCGTGGATAGATAAAGAATATTTGCTTCCAATAAAAGAAGAGCTTTATGCAAAAAGCGGCAAACTACTTAAAACTGCAACCATGGATGGCNTTAAGAAGACNCNNGGCAGATGGTTCCCTTCGCGATTTTTATTTAAAGATGAATTAAAGCGAAACAGTAAAGGCACCGAATGGCATATTGATGATATTCAGTTTGATGTAGATATCCCGGACAGNCGTTTTTCTAAATCGAATCTCCGCAAGTAGGTTGTTAAAGGNTAATANNTATTATCCTTTCTTAAAATGAATAGCCGAATTTATACGGCAGTAATCGCATTAATTTTTGTTGCCCTTTTTTTGTATTACGTCTTAGTGAATCGTGAAAATCTCGAATATTATAACTTATCATCACACGTATCTTATGTAGGAAATGAGGAGTGTTCTTATTGCCATAAAGATATATATAATTCTTACTTAAGAACAGGAATGGGGCGATCTTTTTATAAACCAAATGATCAACCAGAGATAGAAAACTTTACGACAGGAAACCATGTATTTGATAATAAAAACAATCTACATTATGAAATGAGTAAAGATGGAGACAGTTATTTTCAATTAGAATACCGTGAAAACGATAGAGGAGAACGCATTCATGAGCTAAANCGTAAAGTGGATTTTATTGTAGGATCAGGGAATAANAACCGGACATACTTAACNAANGTAAACGGTTATATTAACGAAATGCCCGTAACNTGGTATAGCGAAAAGTCTATATGGGATTTAAGCCCAGGATATGAAAATATAAATATGCGCTTTAACCGACCAATCGTTGAGGAATGTATGCATTGTCACAATGGTTATAATTCTTTTGAAAAGTTTTCTGTTAATCGATTTACAGATAANATTGCTGAAGGNATTAGTTGTGANCGATGTCATGGGCCAGGCCAGCTACATGTAGAGAAACACAGGAGCCCCAATAGCGCATCAAATGGGAACCATATAGATAGAACAATTGTAAATCCAGCACATTTATCTGCGGATTTACAGATGGATGTTTGTCGACAGTGTCATTTACAAGGAGAAATCAGCGTATTTAAATCAGGAAAGAGCAGTACGGATTTTCGCCCCGGCATGCAATTAAGTTCAGTGAAAACAGTGTTTATTGAAGACCAGCTTCCTAAAGGGGATTTTCGCATAGCAAGTCATGGTGGTCGACTNAGTTTGAGCGCATGTTTTGTGGAAAGCCAAGGAGCAATGACATGCACCACTTGTCATAACCCCCACGAACCTGTACAAGATAGGTCGCGAGATTATTTTAATAATCAGTGTTTGAACTGTCATCATCCACAAAGATTAAGCAAGCTTGATAGTCATAGCACAAAAGNAGACTGCGTTCGTTGTCACATGAAACAAGGAGCCACAGAAGATATCTTACATGTAAATTTTACAGATCATTGGATACGAAAAAATATTGATGTGTTGACTAATAATGAAAACAGGATGTTGCGCAAACGAGAAAAGATAGTAAAACTAGTTGATTTTTTTAATGANAAAGATGATGCAAGCGATATTCGCAAGGGGATTGCTTATGTGCATTTTTATGAAAATAGACATAGCGATCCATCTTATCTTATTAAAGCCGGTGTATTGCTGAATAAAGGTTTAGAGCGCTTGCCGAATCATATAGAAGGCAATTATAATATAGGAAGAGCATACCAGCTACAAGGAAACAAGATGAAGTCAATTGTTTTATATAAAAAAGTAATACAATTAGACCCCAACCATATGTGGTCTTTGTATCAGCTNGGNAAGCTTTATCTTTATGATGACACACAACAATCACTATCATACTTTTTAAGAGCAATTAATTTAAATATGGACAATGCAAAGGTTTGGAAAGAATACGGAGATGCATTATTATTAACCGAAAATATTAAAGAAGCAAAAAGGGCNTATAGAAGAGCCATAAAGATAGATCCATATTTTGNGACTGCTTANAACAANATAGGGGAGCTTGAATTATATAAAAATAGTGATTTGNAATCTGCTACAATGAATTTTTTGAAAGCAATACAATANAACCCGGATCATGTATTTGCTATGCACAATATGGCAAATATTGCTATAATTGAAAAAGATTTTGATATGGCAGAAAATTATAGCAAGAGAGTTATTGCTTATGACCCTAGTTTTAGCGCNTCGTATGGTACGTTGGCAACTATTAGCCTGGAACGAGGAAAGAATGAAGAGGCGANAGCGTTTCTGCACAAGCTAATTTCATTAGAGCCGAATAACCAGCAGGCAGCGTCTATGCTTAAAGGATTAAACTATTAATACNACCACACAATTACAGATTAATGAAATGCATTGTTCTGCATGTGTGAACAAGATTGAACAGGCTCTTTCAGCTGTAGATGGNGTNCTNATGGTTGCCGTAGATCTTTCATCAAAAAGCGCTACTATTACAGGAGNAGCACAGCCAAATGCATTAATCAAAGCGGTGAAAGATGCGGGATATNAATCCCANATCACTGAAGGNCAAATNGAAACAGCAGGAAAACAAAAAAAAGATTCAATTTCTCAAATACAGCAGTTATTNCCATTATTCCTGATATTTTTTTATATCACGTTGTTTTCTTTGATTATTAATAGATCGAATTTCCAATTAGATGATTTCATGTATGATTTTATGGGCCTTTTTTATATAGTATTTAGTTTCTTCAAATTTTTGGATTATAAGAATTTTCCAGCTTCTTTTTCTATGTATGANCCTATTGCAAAGAAATTGCCATTNTATGGATGGATATATCCAATTATTGAAACATTATTGGGACTATCCTTTCTNNTAAGATATCAATTGTTGATATCTNTGGTTGCCACAATAATTTTTCTTGGTGTNACCACAATTGGGGTAACACGATCATTAATGGATAAATCAGAGATTCAATGCGCATGTTTAGGAACGGCATTGAAACTACCCATGACAAAAGCCACNTTTATAGAAAATTTAATTATGATTTTAATGGCCGNGTGGATGCTTTTACACAGTAATTTTTACACCGTTCTTTAATAATTAAGCGGTTTTAATTAATTTTATAATATTGATAATTACTTGACAGATTGTTTAAAACCTGCTAATATCACCATTACTGTGTAAATAGTTGACAGTAAAAGTCTAACTTTTTAGAGGGTTTACTAAAAATTTAATTAATATTGGAGACATAATTATGTATAAACGTTTCTTAAAAATATTTGGAATCATGGCAATTTTTTCTATGGTTTTAACCGCAGGTCAAACTGGGAAAATNACAGGAAAGGTTCTAGATAAGGAGACAGGCAATCCACTTCCAGGAGTAAATGTTCTTTTAGAAGGAACATCAATGGGGGCGGCAACAGACGCCAACGGAGAATTCTATGTAATGGAAGTTCCTCCAGGTCTTTATAGTGTCCAGTTCTCTTTCATAGGTTTTACTTCTTTAAACATATCTAACGTTCGTTCAACCGTTGATTTGACAACCAATATGGGGACTATTAATTTGGAACCTGAGGTAATTNAGGGAGAAGCGATATCAGTAACTGCTGAAAAACCCCTTATTGAAGTTAATGCAACGAATGAAGTGCGCGTTGTTCGCTCAGAAGATATCAAAAACTTACCGCTTCGTGGTGTTACAAATGTAGTAGCCCTTCAAACCAGCGTAGTTGATGATGAAGGGTCTCTTCATATCCGCGGTGGGCGTTCTGAGGAAGTTGCTTACTATACAGATGGTGTTNCCACCACAGATCCATACTCATTAACAAAAAGGGGATCAATCCCAAATATTAGTATTGAAGAAGTATCAGTTCAGGCTGGTGGNTTTGGCGCAGAATATGGCAGCGCTGGATCNGGCATTGTAAATACAACTACTAAAACAGGTGGAAATAAACTTTCAGTTACTAGTGAATTAATTTCAGATATAGGTGATACCGCACCTAGTGAAGATAGGCATAAACTATATTCTTATGGTTATAAGTTAGCCTCATTTGGTCTTGGNGGACCGATCCCTGTAATGGATTTCATTAAGTTTTATGGTGCAGTAGAAACTATTAATGAAGATGACAGCCCAGCGGGCGGTTCTTTTCCTATAATAGATAGAAGCAAGCTTAATTCTGCAAATGGGCTTCCAAATAATGGCGAAGCGTTTGTTGATGATAATGGAAACACTATATGGGATGCTGGTGAATCCTATACAGATTCTGATGGGAGCGGATCTTATACAGCGCCAAACTATCTTCTCCTTGGTGATGAAGACATAAAATTTGTATATGGCCCTAGAGCCGATAATTGGTATGAACGTTTAAATGCAAACTGGAATGTATTAATTGACCTAGAGGCGCTAATCCCGTTTGCGTGGCGGATAAAGGTTGGTGGTGCATTGTTTAATAACCATAGTTCAAATTATTCGCACTCTAGATCTTTATTCACTTATTATAATGATGCAAGCACAATGGATGGGGCAGGCACAACTGGAAGCTTAAAGCATAGATATAGCCAATCAGAGAGCGATATGTCCACTTTTTACACTAGACTTTCTGGTAATGTACCGGGGTTTGATAAAATGTTTTTTAATGTACAGTATAGTCGCGGTTCCATTAAAGATAATTCATATGACCCAGTTACAAAAGATGGGTACGGTAAATATGTATATGAAGATGGCTCTTTGTCTACAGGAGAAGTTCCATACATCCAGGGTGGAAAATATTATGACCTTAGCGGAACACCTGAATGGGTGTATATAGATGGCTCAGGCAATGAAGTAACGACAGATTACTGGGATTATAGTGGTGAAAGCGGAACTTTTGATAGAATTAATTATGATACAACATGGGTTAACCCTCTATACAGAGGTGTTAACCTTTCGCCGGTTACTAAGGTAGAGCTTGCAAATTATTCAGTTGCAGGTGTGAATAGCGGTTATAGCGGAGTTTATAAAGCGGAAAAGCTTCGTGATGAAGTTAAAGCTAATCTTCTATGGCAGTTTGGCAAGCATGAGCTTAAAACGGGTATAGCATCCGAAAAAGGGACTATAAGAAGTTATTCGGTTTCCGGTGGTAGTGTCGCCAGGTATTTTCATCACAATAGACCGTATTCTGAATCAAGCGATCGCTGGGAATGGGATCCTGATTACTTAAATGATTCAACAGGTGCGCTAGTTGCGGGAGGAGATGGTGTTCCTGATTTTAAACAAGATCCTTCTGATACCTATAATGGGACTGATTATGCTGGATACTGGGATGATTACCTTTTCCAAGCATATAAAGCTGCATATGCAAATAATGTAGGGTACGATGTAACAGGTGGTCCGGAGTCTTCATCCTTGATGCAAGATATTAATAAAGCTCGCACGCCGATTATCATGGCTGGTTATTTTCAAGATAAGTATGAGACAGATGATCTTATTTTAAATGTTGGNCTTCGTTATGATTATATTGATCCTGCAAACAAAGTGTTTAANCCCTTGACAGGCGGGAATAGCAATATTGTGATTAATAGCGAAGGATACTTGGCAGAGACNGTTTATTATAATGATATAAATGGTGATAACNCNGCAGNTCCATCAGAATATACTTCTGCAATNCCAACAGATGATGATTCAAANGGNGCTTNNTCACCAGGTTGCTGTTAAACCATCAAAACAAATTAGCCCTAGAATAGGTATTGGGTTTCCAATCACTGATCGTACAGCATTCCATGCAACATATGGGAAGTATTTGCAGCCAGCGCGTTGGGATAATCTGTATATTAGTTGGAACCGTTTTTTATCTAATATTCAACAAGGAAATTATACTCGCTCCAACAACCCAGAGCTCCAACCAACCAAAACAACTGAATATGAAATTGGTTTCAAACAATTAGTAACAAATGATATTAGTATTGATATGACCTTGTTTTATACTGAGAAAAAGGACTTCATTCAAATACGGAACATAGCTGCCTCCCCAACAGGGTATGCATTATATAGCAATGGAGACTTTTCAACTAATAAAGGGATGGCATTTTCTTTAAGGACTCGCCGTTTAGGAAACACTAAGATTGACGCAAATTATACCTTAAGCTATGCTGGGGGAACAGGTTCTAACGCAGATACTGGATATCGCATTGCTTGGTTGGGCGGTAATGATCCAACGTTTACATCTCCGTTGACTTTTGATCAACGCCACACGGCAAGCTTTATAATTGACTATAGAACAGGTAATAAAGGGCTTATTAAGCTCTTTGGTGCAAACATGTTATTCCGCTACGGAAGCGGAATGAAGTACACACCTTCAAAGCCAAGAACAGCAATCTTTGGTGGACAGTTATCAGATCAGCCTGTTGCAGCTCTTAATTCTGGAATTATGCCAGCTACGTTTAATGCTGATTTACGATTAGATAAAACATTTATGTTAAATAATGTTGCAGTAGGGGTGTTCTGTGTCGTGAATAATGTATTTAATACTCAGATGGTAACGGATGTATATAATTATTCTGGATTACCTGATAATGATGGATATCTTACCACACAGGCCGGGCAAAATTGGGTTAATGATTATGCTATAGGAAGCGAGACGTTTGGTGAACAGCTTTATAATTCTCGCATTGCCTATCCAACCAATTATGCAAGTGCTCGCCACGTTCAAATAGGCGTACGGGTTGATTTCTAAAGATAAATTAGGATAGATAATTCCAAATAAAGGAGAAATTTTAATAATGAAATACTATCAACAATTACTTATCGCAATAATAGCAGTAGCTGTTTTATGGTCTGCAGAGCCTGCGGGGAGAGAAATTCATACTTCTTCCAGCGATCATCAGGCAAGATCAATGGCTGCTTCAGCAGTTGAGCATGTGATTTGGGACGGAAATCAAATAAGCACTGTCCATGGAAATCATGGAGATGTAGTTAGTTATCATATAAGTGGAAATTCTGGATTAGAATGGCCGAAAGGGAGTGGAAAACTTGCCGTTTTTCAATCTGGTATATGGCTTGCTAGTGGACGGAGTAAGGCGCCTGGCGCAGATTGGGTTGATGAGATCCGTACAGCAGCTGCAGAGTACACTGTTGAGTTTGTTCCTGGGTCAATTGGATCAGCAGATGCTAATTCTGGTCATATATATCAGATTCATAAGAAAGAGGTAGCGGCGTTTTTAGATAATGATTGGGCTACGTTTCAGGCAATGTCTTTGGAGTTGCCAATAACTGCTGTTGAAGGTTCAAGTGCGTTTACCGAGCTTATTTCTAAATCATTACCAACTGATGATTTTTTGAACTGGCCTGTTCATGATGGTGCGCCATGGAAAGATGTAGATGGAGACGGAGATTACAGTCCTGCTGCTGGGGATTACCCAGATATTTTAGGCGATGTATTTCATTGGTATGTTATGAATGATGGAAATGCTGCTACNCATACTCCNCTTTGGGGAACNGCTCCTATGAATGTTGATGTACAAACTTCTGTCTTTGGATTTGATCAAGCAGGTCCAATGGGAAANATTCTTTTTGTTCGTTGGGTAATGATCAATAAAGGTTCGGATGAGTTAGANAGTGTTTTTGTTTCCATGTGGCATGATGATGATGTCGGTGATGCAACAGATGACCTTGTAGGTTGTAATACAGATTTGAGCGTTGGATANACATATAATGATGCGGATGGGGATAATACNTATGGTGTAGANGCTCCCGCAGCTGGNGCNGACTTTTTTCANGGGCCATTGGTTAGCTCTNTGGGAGANTCAGCAACAATTTTTACTTGGTCAAAAGAAAATGGTTATCATTTAAGAACTTTTCATGATATGAAAAAATTGGGNATGACTTCTTTTGCNAAATATATTAATGGGAATCCTATTTTCTCGGATCCAGAAAACGCCCAGGAAACATATAATTATATGAATGGACTTGTCGGGACAACTGGAGAACCGTTTATTGATCCANTTACCGGTCAGCCATCTATTTTTGTCCATGATGGCGATCCTACCAGCGGCACAGGATGGATTGATGATGTCCCTGGTGATAGACGATATTTGATGACTTCTGGTCCATTTTATTTTGCTCCCGGNGATACGCAAGAGGTGGTTGGTGCGTTAATTATNGCTGCNGGATCCAANTGGGCNAAGTCAATTACNAAGATGTTATACTTTGATAATTTTGCTCAAGGTGCGTTTGATGCAAATTTTAATGTGTGTTCACCACCNTCTCCTTCTGTAGAAGTTGCGCAACTTGATCGCAAGGTTGTGCTTTCTTTTGAAGAAGGANCAGATNTAATTGAGNGNTATGGNTGTGGAAGNTATGGNTTNCAAGGGTACAATATATANCAAGGNGCTTCTTTAAATGGCCCGTGGGAGAGAATAGAAACNTNTGATNTNGTTGATGGAACAAAGNTAATTCTTGATTTAGAGCTTGATGAAAANACAGGTGAATTGTTGGAATTACCTTCACAGTTTGGTACTGATTCAGGGTTAAAACATTATANGGAAATCACCTATGATAAATTGANTAGNCGTGATTTGATTAATAATAGAAAGTATTATTTTGCTGTTACGGCTTTTGCTTATGACCNAGATGCAGCAAAACGTGTTATAGAAAGNCCTATCAATGCGGTTATTGCTGTTCCNGGGAATCCAGGTATTGGTGCTGCCCTAACAAANACNATTAAGGANACTCTTGAAGTANGCCATGAAGGAAANTCTGATGCAATATTTGATCCNATTGTTNTAGATCCATATCTACTAACGGGNGAATCCTATACGNTTTCTTTTGATGTCGTTGATTCTAATACATACTGGTTTTTGAAAAATACAGTTAATGATGTTCTGGCTACAGATATGATTTTCCCTGCATCGGAAGAATATCATGCAACGTTGCCTTTCGATAAATTGCCTTATTGGTCTGTTACTAATTCAATTACGGATGGGTTTATTGTTAGTGCGAGGGATGCAACTTTTGATCCTCCNACAACCAATTCTAGCGCTGAAAGTATAGCTGATGATAATGACTCAACATCGGTAGTATTTGGTGGCTTATCTACAGCAGGTGATGGAACATGGGCTGGCTTTTTAGAACAAACACCTTTGACCCAGCCAATAAGTAGGCCTACTTCAGAAGATTTAATGTTGGATATTGAATTTCGTTTTACAGCGAGCGGTTCTAATGGCACTTATATAAATGGAAATGCTAGTGTAGTTGAAGCTATAACATTTCCGTTTGAAGTATGGTCAGCTGAGGAAAACAAACAAATAAATGCAGCTTTATACCATATTGGAGGAGGGACTCCTCTTTATGAAGAGGATCCAGATAACGCAGGAAGTTATAAGTTTACTATTAATTTTATGTTGATTCCCATTTATGAAGATTATAATGGTGCTGTATTGGCAGATTACCATTCTAATACAAATATGGGATGGGGTATAAAATTTGATAAAACAAGCACATCATTTGAACCAGGAAATATTTTCCGTGTAGGGTTTGTAAATCCCATATTCCCTGGTGAGGACGTATATACGATTGATGCAGCAGGTGCTTCTACAACAAGTGGCGAAGCATTAGANTCNCANGTTGANCTAGTTAACGTGTTCCCAAANCCATATTTTGGGCAAAACCCCGAAGANCGNAATCAGCTAAACCGATTTATCTATTTTACTAATTTTGGTGTTGGTAAAGCGACCGTTAGGATATTNACTATTTCTGGTGACCAGATCAGAGTTCTAGAAAAGACTATTGACTCTGAGAATAGTTCTGATAGGCGTCTTCAGTGGGATTTGAGGAATTCATTTAATATTCCTGTTGCTAGCGGAATGTATGTCGCACATCTTTCTATGGAAGATACTAATGGTAATTCCGTTGGGGAAAAAGTTATGAAATTAGCCGTATTCATGCCTGAAGAGCGGCTTGACGTTTATTAATCTTGTTGGAGATAAAAATGATAAGACAAAAAAATATACATATTGTTTTAGCAATCACACTGCTACTTGGTTTCGTAGTTGATATTGTTGAAGCAGGGAGTAAAAAAAGAAGAGGCACAGCAGGTGCGCAAGAGCTTTTAATTCCTACTGGCTCCCGTGGGACAGCCATGGCTGGCGCATATGTTGCTGGTATTTCCGGCTTGGAAGCTGTTGAGTGGAATATGGCTGGTTTGGCTGGAATGAATAAAAGCGGGCAAGCACTGTCTTCTTATTCAAATTGGATAGCAGATATTGGTGTTAATTCCGCAGCAATAGCGTACAAATTTGGCGGGAATAATGTTTTTGGCGTGTCATTAAAATCGCTTGATTTTGGCGATATTCCTGTGACAACGGCAGTTTTGCCCGATGGTACAGGAGAGATGTATTCTCCAAGCTATTTAACATTTGGATTCCTGTATTCGAGGAAAATGACAGACCGAATATTTTTTGGTACAACGATGAAGCTTATTAGTGAATCAATTATGAGAGAAAGCGCAAGGGGTTTTGCTATTGATGCTGGTGTTCAATATAAGTCAGAGACTGGTTTTAGTTTAGGGGCATCAATGAGAAATCTAGGGTTAAATATGCTTTTTAGTGGTCCTGATCTAGAAGAATTTCATACCCCTGAAGACACAGAGCCAGGAACGAATACAGAACCACGAAGAATATTTTTACAGCAATTTGAGCTTCCAACAACATTAGAGCTTGGTGTCTCTTATAATGTAAGCCTTGGTCCAGCAACTGGAGTTGTTGCTGCATCTTTTTTAAACAATAATTTTTCTTTTGATGAATATCGTTTAGGAGCTGAATTTCTTTTTGCAGAAATGCTATCATTAAGAGGCGGGTTAAGTCTGGGATATGACCCGGAGCCATACGGTATAGATGGAATAGAAAACACTTCTGATGATGCTCAAGATGCTGAGGGGTTTGAATCAAATAGTGAAGAATTTATTTGGGGTCCAACATTTGGAGTTGGTTTAGATTTATCAAAATTAACAGGTTTAGGAGTTACGGTAGACTATGCCTACCGAACAGCAAAATTTTTCGATGGAGTTAGTTGGCTTACGTTAACGGTGGCCTTCTAAAATTTCGAAAAAACGTAAAGACGAAGCAGCGGCCCTATTTTTACCGTTGTCGTCTTTCTTGCAAGAAAGAGAAAAGTAAGGAGTAAATATGAGTAACAAGTTAATATCAATTGCTTTGATGCTCGTTCTTATGTGGCCTTTAACTGCTGGAGACGGTAAACGTCCCGCAGACAGTTATAATGGTCCTACAAAGGACATAACCACATTACGGTCAATTTCTGGCGTTGGTCAGAATTTGACAGTATTTGGTTCATCAATCAATTATGATGCTGACGTAGTTGCCTATCAGGAAGATGCTATGCCTGCATACAGTCCAAGTGGTTTTGGACGCGGTACTGCAGACACATTGGCATATACCCCTGCAGATGGAGGTTGGAATGCCTACTTCTATGGGTATCAAGCGATAGGTGATGCGTTTATGACAGCTTTCCAAATGCCAGCAGATGGTATTATAAAAGGGTTAAACGTACCTGTTTATCACTGGGGAACTGGCGAACAGCAAATCACATTTTCGTTGCATAAACTATCGTATCCAGTTGGCGCTGATGGCGCAGAATATTCAACTGGTGCAGTTGATGGTNCTGGCTGGTTAGGTGGATATGATATGGATGCTAGCGGTTGGGTGACTATTTCAGGTACTGATTATACTGCTGGTGGTACAGCAGGTGTTTGTAATCCGGCCTCGAGTCCAGTAATGGCAGCAGCACAAGATCCATTAGGAACAACAGATGGAACTGGTCCAGCTGGCGTTCCAACAAAAGGTCTAATTTGGCCTGATGGGTTTACTGCGTTAACTGCTGATCCAGAATCGCATCCTGCGGAACAAGATAACTGGTATGCTACTGGTGATTATGGTTCAGAACCTGAATTAATGGCTGGTGACTGGGTTGGTGTGTTAGCACACGCAACCGGTGCTGGCGGTGGTTCAGATCCAACACTTGGTTTCTACTATGAAGCTGCTGATGGATTAGTAGATAACTGGGTAGGATTGAAGTTCTATGGTGAATGTGGNGGTACATCAGGTAATGGTGGNTGGCATNTTCGTCANTGGATGTTCAANATGGAACTTGCTGTTGAATTAACAGGNGACCGTGGACCAGTTTTCACNAGCGTTTCCGCGCTTCCAACAACCTTATCANAGGNAGNNCGTGANCTCNCTGTTCAAGTTACAGATGACAACCCTAGNGGTGAAGCTGCTGGTGTATCTTCTGTAACATTAACTTATCAGCTTGATTCANTAACAGCAGAAGTNAACTCTGTTNCAATGTCACTTTCAGATGGAAATAGTGATGATGGAACATGGACNGCTTCTNTTCCAGGNCAAAGTGCTGGTACAACTGTATATTATTCTGTAACAGCATATGATAATAATGCGAATGCTACATCTACATCTATGNCNTCTTATTTCATCTTTACCGCTACAGCNGGTNNTGATCTGATTTTTAATAATCAGGATANGNTATATGGATCTCTTGCNTATTCNGCNNNGCTNTATTTTTATNNNGCAGNNTNGGACCCAGNTGCNNCNGGTTTTGATATNTGGGATGCTAGTTATGGTGGCATGACTGATGAATTAACAAGTCAATATACTACAATAGTTGAANTGGCTGGNACNGGACCAACTTNTNTTAATGATGATGAAGTAACGAGTTGGTGGGCATCAGGTGATAAAGTATATCTGGTATGTGGCGATGAATGGCTAGGTGCGCGTTCAGGATGGGCGGATGGCCCAACTGCAGGCGGATCTGTAGCACGTGAAGTACTTGGTATTGACGCTGAGTATAATGATATAGCACCGGGATCAGGTGTTTCACGTTTGATGGCTATTGAAGGTGACGCTTATTCAGGCGCCCTATGGACTTTCATGCAGAACGCTAATGCTGATTCAAGCTTGGATACATTAGGCACTGTTATGCAGGTTCATTTGAATTATGATCCAGGTTATGAAACTGGCGGTAGCAATTGGCTTGATGGTGTTGATGCACTAGCTAGTCATACCGTTAACATGACAGGTCTTGGTGGCATATTGGATTCAACAGGAGCAGCAGATGATAGTGCAGCTACGTATAATGTTATGATCTCAGGTCAAGCAGGTAATGGCGGAAGAAGCGCTTTCTTAGCTTTTGATCCCATTTCGTTAAATACGCAAAGCGCTATGCCTCATGATGCTGGTTATGTTTGGGTTGGTGCACACAACTATTCAGGTGCAAATGTTAGTCCTTTTGCATTGGCATATGAAGGATTAGATGCTGGTGTTAATACGGATAATGAGATTGCTATGCCTAATAGGTTTGAACTAAAAGGCAACTATCCAAATCCTTTTAACCCAAGCACAAGCATTGCTTACAGCATTGATTTAAATAGCAACGTAAATGTAACAGTATATTCACTTCTTGGTGAAGAAATTGCTACATTGTTTGCTGGTGATGTTACTCCAGGGACTCATGAAGTTCGTTGGAATGGCGTTGACAATGCTGGTGTAGCAGTTGCATCAGGCGTTTATATCTATCGTGTTGAAGCTAATAATCAAGCGTTAACAGGAAAGATGATGCTATTGAAATAACATCCATTTTATAATGGAGTGTATAAAAAGGGCAGCTATTATTGCTGCCCTTTTTATTTATATATAATTTGTTTATAATTTTCCCTATTTAAAATTGTCAATCAGAATAATGAATCATATTTACAGAATAGCAACACCACTTTTATTCTTATTATTTCTATCGTGTCTGGATAAGAACGTACCTCCAGTTGTCGTTACCGTTGATGGCAATTCATTGCGTTCCAATGAATTTTTTTCTACTATAAATAGAAAAGAATTTTTTAAGCTTAAACGTTCGATCCGCAGGAAAAAGATTATGGATTTTGTATATACATATCTTGCGGATAAGGAAGCCAGAAAAAATAAAATTACTTTATCAAATGAAGATTTAAACTTAGTAGAAACTAAAAAGAATCAATTATATATAGACGTATTAGCTAGGCAGATTATTCTGCCAAAATTATTAGATGATGATATAACAAATAAAATTATGGAGTCATTAAATACAGAACGATTTGTAAGCGAGATTGTTGTCTTTCATAAATTTTCATTTGGACATGTGAATGAGAGAACACCCCTAGAAGCAAAGAAGCTATCACATATTATTATAAACCGATTGCAATCAAACAACATCACATTTAATGAGGCAGTTTCTATCTATACGTCATTACCACCATTAAAATTAAAAAATGGAATAGTTGGATATTTACCATATGGTTCATATCCAAAAAATTATTGTGATGCGATATGGAACGCCCCAAAAGATACAATTATTGGTCCAATAGAAACTGATTATGGATATCATATAGTAAAAATAGGCGATAGTAGAGATGCAAAAACCTCATTTACTATAGATGAAGTTAATCAAGATATTATCAATGGTAAATATGGTGTATTTGATGAAATGATGGAAAGTTTTTCTAGTGATTTACGAAATAAGCAAAAATGCAATATTGATACGATAGCGGTTATAGATTTGTATAATAAACTTGAATTGATAAGCACTCATAAGAAAATGATATTTAGTGATTTATCCAAAGTTGTCTATAATCAACCAATAGGATCATGTGACAATGAAGATTTATCA